>JBIIYT010000296.1:0-3698 GCA_044346675.1 Rhodoferax sp.
CAAGGAGGCTTTAGCATTTTGGATGCCCGCGTGCACACCACCAAAACGGGCTACGCCCTTGACACGTTTCAGGTGGTCACCACCAACGACACGGGCGACCAATACCGCGAAGTGGTGAGCATGCTGGAAAACGGCTTGGCCTTGGCCATTGCCAAAGCAGGGCCACTGCCCGCGCCGGGCCGAGGGCGTGTGTCGCGCCGGGTAAAAAGCTTCCCCATCGCCCCGCGCGTGAGCCTGCGCCCCGATGAAAAAGCGCAGCTGTGGCTGCTGAACATTTCGGCTAGCGACCGCGTAGGCTTGTTGTATTCGGTGGCGCGCATTTTGGCTAAGCATCAGATCGAAGTGCAACTGGCGAAGGTCGTCACGCTGGGCGAGCGGGTGGAGGACATCTTTCTCATCCACGGGCCGCAGTTGCAGCACAACCGCGCGCAAATTGAGATTGAAACCGAGCTGCTTAATGCGCTCAATGGCTAAATATCCCGGATGGTTTTGCTAACCAGTGCGAAATGTCCCACGCGTTAGAACAATTGCATAAGGGCCTCGAAAAAAAGGCCTTATTTTTGAATCGCTTCCATAAGGGAACGGCTCCCGCGGCGCAAGACTCTGAGGCACCGAGCGATAAATCCACTGGCACCCCAACCGGCCAACCAGTGGTTTTTCCAAAGTTGATGGCGTAGTTTTGTCCAAGCTCCACGCGAAAACGCGGGCTGCGTATACCGATGCGGTGTCGAAATGAAGCCGCATTGCAACAAAACGTCAAACATGGAAATCAACTCTGCCTCAGCGCATGCAAAGTGGCGTGCCCAATCTTGCACGGTGAGGTCAGAACTGGCTGGCTCATTCAACAGAGTCATCAACTCGTCCAGCCAAACTGGACACTTTGAAAGTGATAACTCTGCATGGACAGTTCGTCCAGCAACCAACTGATACAGGGCCTGGGCCGGGGCATTGGCTTGATGGCACTTTCGAATGGAGCAGTCCGATTGGATTCGCAAGCAGTGATCAAATTGCCAAGCGAACGAGCTGACGGGTGCCGCCAACAGTTGTTGATCAATTTGCGCCCAACGCGACGGGGCAATAACTTCCAAGCGAGACGGCGCGAAAACCTTATCGCAAGCCACCATGCCCAAGGCGACCTGTTGTACATTGCTTCTGAACAAGGTCGCAGACATTTGCTGCAACAAGGTTACGCTGGCCGCTTGGAAACCCGGTTGTCGAGTACGGATTTGGTGAATCAGCTGATCAGTCTGAGCCCTATCAAATGGATAGTCTTTGTCGCTTACGTACTTGTCTCGAAACTCAGCGCTGGCTTGCAAAGCCATATCGTGAATGACTAGATCGAGCGAACGCGAGTCGCTTGCCCAGCAAAATCCAATCTTTGGATGCTTGGGGTCGTAGCGCGGAATGCGCTTGTGCAGGGCTTGGCGAATGATGTCCTTGTTCCAAAATAGTTGGCCGTGCAAAGCCGATGGCACGGAAGCAAAAAATTCAACAATGCGGTGATCTAAAAACGGGACCCGGGCTTCCATGCCAAAAGCAGAGCTGGTTCGGTCTTCATGCCATAGGTTGTGGTGTTGGAGCTGTCGCGTCATCAGATTCATCATCTGATGGTAAGGATTAACTTTGGATTGACTTCGCTTACTCACGTGAACTGAGTGATAGCTTGCTTGTATGGGCTCGTTGGCTGCGCCCATGCTCAAAAAATGCTGCACCTCTTCACTTAAGTAGGCGTCCCAACTGGTGTAGGGGGCGTCCATGCGAGTGGAGTAACCACCTGAAAACTCATCCGCACCTTGCCCAAGCAGCAGTACTTTCAAGTGTGGATGATGGGTGCGAATGGCGCGATTGAACTCCCTTTTTAATGTCCATTCCATGTCAAACAAGGGTGAGTCCATCATCCACGCCGCCTGTTCAAGCGAATGCAAGCCAAACTCTGTGTCGTTTAAGAGTGTTCGGTAGTCAAACAAAACCGGGCTCCAATCGAGCCCTATGGCTGCTGCAACATTTTGGGCGGCTTTGACATCCCCTCCCACATAGTTGCTGCGCTCCACAATGGTGAAACTCTTTAAGTCCGGTTTTTTCACGCCCGCTATTGCGGCCACAAGGGATGAGTCAACGCCTCCACTTAAATGCAAGCCCGTGCCTGCATCACCTTGGAGGTGCTCAAGCACTGCGTCTTCTATGAGTTGATCAAACGCACTTACGTATTGTTTGGCAGTCAGCCCGAATGGCGCTGCATCAAAATGGGGTTCCAAGCTCCAATAGGAATGCGCTTTGGCCTGCTTGCCTGCCTGCGAAATAAGGTAGCTCGCTCCTGGCAAATGCTCCACGCCTCGGATGTAAGTCGGCGTCAATCGGTGGGCGACGGGGTTGCCACTTAGGTCGTGCCAATCCATCTCTCGCGGGCACAAGGGGTGCGCAAGAAGGGCCTTGAGTTCCGAACCAAAAAGAATGCCGTTGGGCAGGTGGCATACATAGAGTGGCTTAATGCCCATGCGATCTCGTGCCAATAACAAACGTCGCTGGGCACGGTCCCATATCGCCATTGCGAACATTCCGCGAGCACGCTGCAAAACATCCAGCCCCCATTGCTCATATCCGTGCAGAAGCACTTCGCTGTCGGATTGCGTGGTGAATTGATGGTTGGCAGTCAGAGACCGGCGCAACTCGTCATGGTTATAAATTTCGCCGTTGCAGACAATCAGTTTATTGGTATCTTCACTGAAAATGGGCTGCCGCCCGCCACCCACGTCTACAATTGACAATCGCCGAAAAACCAGCGACAAAACTCCGTCGTCATAGATTTGCTCATCGTCCGGCCCGCGGTGTGCAATTGCGGCGCCCATTCCTTTGAGAATACGAAGACGCTGCGCTTGATCAAACTGCTGCGCTTCGAATTGAACAAATCCAGAAAAACCACACATAATCAATCAATCAATCAATCAATCAAGGGAATAGAACGGACTGGATAGCGAGCAAATTTTCTGCATATTGAGAACACTTTACACTACTTTGCACAAGGTATTGTTCAAGTACTAATTCTTCGCTACTCCACCGCATGACAAACCATTACGCAGCCCTTGGCATTAATAGCGCGGCCACACTGGCCGACATCAAGAAAGCGTTTCGCCAACAAGCCTCGCTACACCATCCAGACCGTAACGCTGATGCGAGTGCCCCCGCACGCTTTAGAGCAGTGCAAGAGGCCTACGACGTGCTGAGCGACCCCGACAAGCGCCAAGCCTATGACGACAACCGCAGGCGCAATTTGCTCGACAGCCCCATCGACACGGCGCGTGAAATCTGGCAAGCCTATTTTCAAACCCTTCCTCTTCACCGTTCATGAGCATCTCCCCATTTTTTCGCACCCTGCGCTCGGCCTACCAAGCCGAGATTGATGACCTAGCCTTTGACTCTGAGGGCAACAACGTGCTGCGCCAGCGCTTGGCCCAGCGGCGCAAGGAAGTGGCTTTCTTGCTGCAAATGATGGAGCTCAGCCCAGAGATGGTGGCCGTGGTGTTTCACGAGGCGTTCAGGTTCAAGTTGCCCGGGGCGATGGAGCACCTCATCAGCCACGAGTCTGAAGAGATGCCAGACTGGAGCACCTTAAGCGACACCATCGCAGTAGCCCCTTGGGCCAAGGAACTCGCTGAACTGGTGCTCAAACAGCCCATGGGCGAGTGGTTTATGTCGGTAGC
>JBIIYT010000034.1:0-12012 GCA_044346675.1 Rhodoferax sp.
CTCGCCGTTGATGTCTTCCATCTCAAACACCTGGTCGTAGGGCACTTCGGCCTCAGCCAGCAGCACGTTCATGTGCCCCGGCATGCGCCCAGCCACCGGGTGAATGGCGTACTTGACCTTGATGCCTTTCTCGGTGAGCTTGGCTGCCAGCTCCTTCACTGCATGCTGGGCGCGCGCTACGGCCAAGCCGTAACCGGGCACAATGACCACCGTCTCGGCATTGCCCAAGACAAAGGCTGCGTCATCGGCACTGCCGCTCTTCACCGGCCGCTGAACTGCAGCACCAGCCACCGCGGTGGTGGCGTCGCCTCCGAACCCACCCAAGATGACGTTGAAGAAAGAGCGGTTCATGGCCTTGCACATGATGTAGCTCAGAATCGCACCGCTAGAGCCCACCAAAGAGCCCGCAATGATGAGCATGCTGTTGTTCAAACTAAAGCCAATGCCCGCCGCGGCCCAGCCCGAATAGCTGTTGAGCATGGACACCACCACCGGCATGTCGGCCCCACCAATGGGGATGATGATGAGCACACCCATCACAAACGACAGCGCCAGCATGGCAAAAAATGCATTCCAGTTGCCGGTGGCCATGAACACCAGGCCCAGCCCGACCGTGGCCAAGCCCAACACCAAGTTGAGCTTGTGCTGGCCCGCAAACTGCACCGGCGCACCCTGGAACAGGCGGAACTTGTACTTGCCCGAGAGCTTGCCAAACGCAATGACCGAGCCGCTAAAAGTAATGGCACCAATGGCCGCGCCCAAGAACAACTCCAGCCGGTTGCCCGCCGGAATAGCTTGCCCCTTGGCCGCAATGCTGAAAGCCCACGGCTCCGCCACCGCAGCCACGGCAATGAACACCGCAGCCAAGCCAATCATGCTGTGCATGAAGGCTACCAGCTCAGGCATCTTGGTCATCTCGACCCGCTTGGCCATCAGCGTGCCAGCGGTGCCGCCCACCAGCAAGGCACCTAGGACCCATGCCAAGCCCTCCACGCCGTTTTGGCCCATTTGCCCGGCCAACTTGTAAATCAACGCGCCCGTGGTGACCATGGCCACGGCCATGCCGATCATGCCAAACAGGTTGCCGCGAATAGATGTGGTGGGGTGCGACAGACCCTTAAGCGCTTGGATAAAACAAACGCTGGCAAATAAATACAAGAGGGTGACGAGGTTCAGGCTCATTGCGCAGCCTCCTTCTCAACAACTTTTTTCTCTTTCTTCTTGAACATCTCCAGCATGCGCCGCGTCACCATAAAGCCGCCAAATACATTCACTGCCGCCAGCGCCACCGCCAGCACGCCCATGCTTTTCCCCAGCGTGGTTTCGGTCAGCGCAGCGGCCAGCATGGCGCCTACGATGACGATGGCCGATATGGCATTGGTCACCGCCATCAGCGGCGTGTGCAAAGCGGGGGTAACCGTCCACACCACGTGGTAACCCACATAGATGGCGAGCACAAAAATAATCAAGTTCAGTATGGTGGGGGAAACCATGTCCATGGTGTCGCTCCTTTTTATAGTCAGTTGTAAATGTGATCTGGGGGTGATGGATGGTGGCGACTGGCAGCGGCTACTTGCGCTTGACTTCACCGCCTTGCGTCATCAGGCAGGCAGCCACAATGTCGTCTTGCATATCTACGTGCAGAGCGCCGTCTTTGTTGATGATGAGCTTCAGAAAGTCCAACACATTGCGTGCATACAAAGACGATGCGTCCGCTGCCACCAAGGCGGGCAGATTGGTCTCTCCAATCAGTGTGACACCGTGCTTGACCACTGTTTTGTCGGCCTCTGATAAGGGGCAATTGCCACCCACGCCACCGGGGCCTTTGCCTGCGGCAATGTCCACAATGACGGAGCCGGGTTTCATGGACTTGACCATGTCTTCGGTAATCAAAGTCGGTGCTGGGCGTCCGGGAATGAGGGCTGTGCTGATGACCACATCGGCCTGTGCCACCCGCTTGGCCACCTCGGCCTTTTGGCGGTCCAGCCAACTTTGCGGCATGGGCTTGGCGTAGCCGCCTATACCCACAGCAGCTTCCTTTTCTTCATCGGTCTCGTGCGCCACGTCGATGAACTTGGCGCCTAAAGACTCGACTTGTTCTTTCACACTAGGGCGCACGTCAGACGCTTCAATCACCGCGCCCAGCCGCTTGGCCGTAGCAATAGCTTGTAAGCCTGCTACGCCCACGCCCAATATCACCACGCGGGCCGCCTTGACGGTACCTGCCGCAGTCATTAGCATGGGGAAGAAACGCTGGTATTTGTCCGCCGCCATCATCACCGCCTTGTAGCCAGCAATGTTGGCTTGGCTGGAGAGCACGTCCATGCTTTGCGCGCGGGTGGTGCGCGGTGCTGCCTCGAGTGCAAATGCGGTGAGTTGTGCTGTGGCCAGGCGCTGCAGGCCATCCACATCAAAGGGGTTGAGCATGCCCACCAGTGTGGCGCTAGGTTTCATTTGGGTGGCTTCGTTGGCAAACACATTGCGCACTTTCACCACCAAATCGCAGCCCAGCGCGCCGGCCGCATCGGTAATTTCGGCGCCCACGGCCATATAGGCCTCGTCGGTCACGCTAGCAGCCACTCCAGCGCCAGACTGCACACGCACGGTATGGCCTTGGGCCTTGAGTTTTTTGACGGTCTCGGGGGTGACGGCCACTCGGGTTTCTCCCACCGTGGTTTCGGTGGGTACGCCAATAAGCATGGGGCGCTCCTCTCAGGGGTTGATAAAACTGATGCGGAGCTTACCTGACTTTTCAGATGCTTCCCAGTGGAAAAGTGCATGGAAGCACGCCAGACTAAAATTCCAACATGAGCAAGCAACGCATTGTGGTGGGCCTAAGTGGGGGAGTGGATTCGGCGGTGACTGCCTACCTGCTCAAACAGCAAGGCCACGAAGTTATCGGTATCTTCATGAAAAACTGGGAAGACGATGACCAAGACGACGAAAACAACAAATACTGCTCCTCCAACATCGACTTTGTAGACGCTGCTGCCGTGGCAGATGTGTTAGGGATTGAGATAGAGCATGTCAACTTTGCCGCCGAGTACCGCGACCGGGTTTTTTCTGAATTTTTGCGCGAGTACCAAGCCGGACGCACCCCCAACCCCGACATCTTGTGCAACGCCGAAATAAAGTTCAAAGCCTTCTTGGACCACGCGATGCGCTTGGGCGCAGAAAAAATTGCCACTGGGCACTATGCCCGCGTGCGTAAGCACGCCAGTCAAGCTGGGCGCTATGAATTGCTCAAAGGGCTGGATGCCTCCAAAGACCAAAGCTATTTTTTGCACCGACTGAACCAGGCCCAATTGTCCAAAACCCTGTTCCCGGTGGGCGAACTGCATAAGACCGAAGTGCGGCGTATTGCGGATGAGATAGGTCTGCCCAACGCCAAGAAGAAAGACTCCACCGGTATTTGCTTTATTGGCGAGCGGCCATTTCGCGAATTTCTAAACCGCTACATCTCCAAAGAGCCCGGGCCTATCAAGGATGAGAAGGGGCGCACCATAGGCCAGCATGTGGGCTTGTCGTTTTACACACTCGGCCAGCGTCAGGGATTAGGGATTGGGGGGCTGAAGGCCAAGGGCGCGCAAAAAGGCGGCGGTGAGCACACGCCCTGGTTTGTGGCCCGCAAAGACATGCAAAGCAACACCTTGTGGGTGGTGCAGGGGCATGAGCATGCATGGCTGCAGTCATTCGCACTAGATGCCCAAGACGCCAGCTGGGTGGCTGGAGTGCCTCCCACTGCGCCAGCCCTGAGTGCCAAAAGCCGCTACCGCCAAAGCGACGCGACTTGCCACGTGGTGCGGGCCACAGCGAGCGAATTCAGTCTGAAATTTGAGCAAGCCCAGTGGGCGGTCACGCCAGGCCAGTCGGCGGTGCTGTACGACGGTGAGGTGTGCTTAGGCGGCGGCATCATCGCCGCAGCCCAAGCCTAAGACCTTAAAACGGGATGTCGTCGTCCATGTCGTCAAAGCCACTGGCTGCCCGCGGCGCAGGGGCTTGACGCGGGGCTGCAGCAGGTGCACGGGGTGCAGCAGCTGGGGCCTGGCGGCGCGGTGCGGAGCCACCCTCTTCGCTATCGTGGGGGGCGCCCATGCCTTCACGGCCACCCAGCAGTTGCAGCTCGGTGGCAATGATGTCTACCGTGTTTTTTTCTACGCCTGCTTGGTCGGTGTATTTGCCGTATTTCAAGCGGCCTTCCACATACACGGGGCGGCCTTTTTTCAGGTATTCGCCCGCAATCTCGGCCAAACGGTCATAAAACGTGACGCGGTGCCACTGGGTGTCTTCAATGCTCTCACCGGTGCTTTTGTCTTTGCGTCGGCTACTGGTGGCCACGCTGACGTTGGCGACCGCCTGGCCCGAGGGCAAATAACGGATTTCAGGGTCGCGGCCACAGTTGCCTACCAGAATGACTTTGTTTACGGATGCCATGGTTATCTCCAGAATAGAAGCAGCATTATCCTGCCTTTGGAGTGGGCTAATGGGTCGCCGCTTTAATTGGCAGCCACTTTGGCAGCAGGCGCGCGCATGGGCCACGCCACCACCAGCCACACCACCATGGCGCCCGCGCAGGTGGCAAACAAACCGCCTGTGCCGCCGTGTTTGACTAACCAGCCGCCCAACACACCACCGACAAAAAAGCCTAAGGACTGCAAAGTGTTGTACATCCCCAATGCCGCGCCCCGTGCCTGTGGCGGTGCTATGCGGGACGCCATGCTGGGCTGGCTGGCTTCGAGCACATTAAAGCCGCAGAAAAACACAAACAGCAGGAGCGCCAAGCCTGTGACTGTGGGGGTATGCCAAGACATCCATAGCAGGCCCAACTGGACTAGGCCCATCAAGCCCACGGCAACTAGAAATACGGCCCGCAAATAACCGCGCCGCTCCATGGGGAACAGCGTGACACCCATCACCACAAAAGACGCCAGCACCGCTGGCAGGTACACCCACCAATGGTGCGCATTGTCCAGCCCCGCCTGTACCAGCATGCCGGGCAAGGCTACCCACATGGCCAGTTGCACCGCATGCAACACAAAAACGCCGAAGTTCAGCCGCAACAGCGCCGGGTGAGCGATCACATCGCTTAGGTGGCAACGGGGCTGGGTGCTTTGCACGACGGGCGCTTGTGGCACCCACCACAGCACTACGGCAATGCCCAACAAAGCCAGAATACAAGTGAAAGCAAAAAGCCCATGCAGCCCAATGTGTGCCGCCAATACCGGTGCCAGCACCAAAGACAAAGCAAACATCAGCCCGATGCTGCTGCCTATGAGGGCCATGGCCTTGGTGCGCACCGTGTCGCGGGTTTGGTCGGCCAGCAAGGCGGTGACGGCGGCAGAGATGGCTCCAGCGCCCTGCAATGCCCGCCCTGCAATGAGCCACGGCAAAGAAGTGGCGAGCGCCGCCATCAAGCTGCCTGCCGCAAAAATGACAAGTCCAGCGACGATCACTCGCTTACGCCCCAATCGATCTGATGCCAGCCCAAAGGGAATTTGCAGCAGCCCCTGCGTCAGCCCATAGATGCCCATCGCTAAACCCACCCATACAGGGTTGTCCCCGCCGGGGTATCGTTGTGCCTCTAGTGCAAATATCGGCAAGACCAAGAACAGGCCCAGCATGCGCAGCGCAAAAATGCATGCTAAAGAAGCGCTGGAGCGGCGCTCCAGCGCCGTCATGTTGATGGCTTGGGGTGGCTGAGGTGCACTGCCTACATCTTCTGCTGGGGTGGCGAGTGCGGGTGGGTTCATAGGCGGATAGGGAGATAGACAAAAACAAGGCAAGAGCGCAAGCACATTAGCCTGCCTGCCTTGTGGAGGCTGTCACCCAGAATAGTTGGCCTCGGAATGGTGCTGATTCCGAGGCGCTCGGGCTACTTACTCAATGAGTTTTTTGAAGGATGGCAAGACAGCCTCGCCTTTGAATGGCTTCACGATCCAGCCTTTAATGCCGGCAGCTTTGCCACGCTCTTTCATCACAGGGGAGTTTTCTGTGGTGAGCATGACAATGTTGACCGTGCTGTTGTTGAGTTCGCCGCGAACTTTCTCTGCCATGGTCAGGCCGTCCATATTGGGCATGTTGACATCACACACAATCAGCTTGATCGCGGGGTCTGCCTTGAGCTTGACCAAACCATCACGCCCGTCCACAGCCAAAGCTACAGTTAAGCCGCTTTTGACTAAAAAATCACCCACTTCATTACGAACGGTGCTTGAATCATCTACAACCAGAATTTGCGCCATAACAAAACCTCTTTCAATGTTAAAAGAATTCTAATTCGCCAGATGAAACCAAGTCATCGACGGATGCGACATTCTCAGTGAAATCTTCGGGAGACCAACTTAGGTTAAAGATAAACTTTTGTTGAACCACCAATGGCTTCACGGTGTCATCGTTTTCGTCAGTAATCGTGTATTTAAAACACAACTGAGGATTATCCGACCCAAATGAGATGTAGCGATGCAAATTGTTGGCAATGATGGGTACTTGTGATAGGTACTCACCTTCGCGCACGCTAGAGAGGTAGCGATTTTTAATGGCGCCCCACACCAAGTTGGTAATCTCTCCAAGTAGGCTGTTGAGATTACGGAAGTCGTAAGCGTCTTCAGGGTTGATGAACGTGCGACCCGATTTCACTAAGTGCATGAGCATGACCTCTTCGGTTTGAAGCATCATGTAACCCCTGCACCAACTGCTTTCCAGCGGCATGAGGGTAAATATTTCGCCGAAAATCAGGCGATCTCGCACCAAATAGGGTGCCCCAACGTTCACCGTCATTGATTTGAACTGACTCTCCAGTGCTGGAATCGTAATTTCCGTGATTCCGCGTAGCAGTGCATTGGGGTAATACCTGCTGAAAATAAATTCTTCGATGACACTTTGCAATTTTGAGATGGTGCCAACTGTGTATACCGCACTGAATAAAAGGCGGTCCTTCTCTGGAAGGTCATCCAAGCTGTCTGCGCTGTCTCGGCGCAGAAAAATGGGGAGTTCAGGGCGCACAGAATGCATTCTTCGGGCGAGGCCAGTGCCGCCATGCTGGAAGTTTGCATAGGTTTCAGAGATCAAGATTGCGCCCAAATCCAAGTTGGATGCAAGTACCGACATAACGTTGTCCGGTTGCACCTTCAAGCCCACCAAGCCATTGGCATCGCAAAATGACTTGATGTGGTCAAGGCAGCCCACGTCACTGTCCAACACCAGCACCTTGCTGACGATTTCATTTTTGTCTGTCATAGTTGATTCCTCAGATACATCTAGAGCTTACTAGAAAAATTCCATTTCCCCGGCTGCCACTTCTTCTTCTGCCGGTTCCCAAGCAAAATCAATATCGGCAAAATCGCGCACACAGATGCCAAAGTAAAAGTGCTTTCCTGCACTGTTGGTGGCGCGAAAGTGCCGAAGGTGCCCACCTGGCAAAGTGCTTAGGTAGCTTACACATTCTCTCTCAATGATATTCGGAGTTGACATGCCCAGATGAGGGAAAGCCCGAACAAGTTCGCGATTTAAGGTGCCGCAGCATATGTTTCCGCATTCTTGAATGGCGTCAAGGAAGGCTTGCTCGGTCATCTCGCTAGGCTCCACATGGGTTACGTCAGCGAAATGAGCCTTAGTGGCATCATCCGGAGAAAAGTAAACCATTACCAATAAGCGAAACACATAAGACGCCACTGTGAGCATGACGACTTGGGTTTCTTGAATTTCTTCGGGGTTGGGTAATGCCTCGACCTCACTGTCAGCAGGCATTGTCTGGCCCATGCTGGCCTTGATGCCAAGCACAAGCATTTGATCAAAACTCTCCATCGCCCGGGTGCTAATCATGTCAATGGCTATTTAGGAAGTCAGCTCGTCTTTGATTCTATTGTTAATCAAATTGAGTCCGGTTAAAGAGCCAATGATCATCTTTCCACCGGCCTGCAAGTCCTGAAAGGTAGTGGTGGTTATCAGGTCATTTTGGTGCAAGCTGTTTTTGTAGCCAACCGAAAGACTTTCAGCACGAGCAGCCAGCGTGCGCATTTCGTCGGCAACCACCGCAAAGCCGCGTCCAGCCTGCCCAGCGCGGGCTGCCTCAATCGATGCGTTGAGCGTGACGATGATCATGTACTTGACGATGGAGGCAAACTCATCGTTTTTGTGGTGCATTTCACGGTTGTGAATGATCAGCTCGTTCATATCGGCATGCCAGCGCTCGAATGTTTTCACCAGGTCAAGCAGCGCGATAATTTCAGAAGCCAGTGTTTTGCTGTTATCCAAGGCGACCCCGTTGGCCCGCAAGGTTGTTTCGAGCTGTTCTAGGGTTTCAGGGGGGCATGCCAGCCGCAAACGCTGCAACTCGGCCTCTAGGGTGGCGCGCTCTTGGGTAGAGGCATCTTGGAGTTCGGAGATTTCTCGTGCTTGCGCTTCTAATTGCTCGTGCAAGTCCGAATCGGCCGTTTTTTGCTCATTGCGCTCGTTGATTTCAGCGAGCTCGCGGCGTAACTTGCGGACAAGCCAAGCCAAGTAAAACGCTATTACGACAGTGGGAAATAGCAGAATTATTGCTGTGTTGCCCATGACACCTCAGTTGATTTATGCTGTAGCTTCGAAGACTAACACAAGGAATATTTCCTATGCAACCAATCTATTGTGTAGAGTGTGGTGCATGGACTGCGCGGGTGGGGTGACTGCCAGGCGCGTCTAGGGGTTACTATCTACTGCGTGGCGCCAGCCCATAAATTAGGATGCTGGGAAAAACAATGCAAGCTATGTCTATTTCAAAAATTCAAACTTCGGTTAACGCGTATTTCCAGTCTCTGTCACTGGCGCGAAGGTTATCGCTGGGTTTTATTAGCGTGCTCGTGCTGTTGCTGGTGGTGGCAATTACGAGCTCTATAGCTTTGAAAGTTCAGGGCGCGAAGGTGCAGCGGATTGTGGAGGTCAACAACGTCAAGACCGCCTTGGCCAATGATTTGATGAGCAGCATTAATGAGCTTGCCATTCGCGCCCGCTCGGCCGCGCTGTTTACCTCGATGGATACCAAGCAGCTGCAGGTGGAATTTGATGCTGGAAGAAAAGCCGAGAAAACATATTTTGAAGTAGAGAAAAAACTCACAAGCCTGCTCTCTGGCGCCAACGCGTCCCAGCAAGAGAACGCATTAATTACCGCTATTTCTGCTGCCAGTAAGCAGGTGCTGCCTGCTACGGCAGACGCACTCCAAGAAGCGTATGACGCTGATACCGTGGCCTCGGTGTTGACCTTGACCAATCGGGTAAGGCCTACCGAAATTGTGCTGCGGGCCAAGGTAACAGAGCTTATCGATCTGCAGCGCAAGCTCAACGACGATGCTAATGCTGATATGTCGGCTTTGCAGCGCAATGTTTTTATTCTTTTGACCTTGCTGGTGCTCGTGGCCCTAGGTATGGGGGGAGTTATTGCATGGCGCATCACCAACAGCGTTGTTGAGCCTATCACCCAGATGCAAGTAATGATGACCGAGATTGCAACCAGCCAAGACTTTTCCCGGCGCGTGCCCGTGGAGCGGATGGACGAGATTGGAACGTCCATTGTGGCCTTCAACGTCATGATTGCAAAAATTCAGGAAAGCTCGCAGCAGCTAAAGCAAAAGACGGCCGACATCCAAGCCATGATGCATTACATACCACAAGGTATCTTGACGGTGATGGATGGCAACAAGGTGCACCCAGAATTCTCGGCGTATTTGGAAACCATTTTGGAAACCAAAGACATTGCTGGACGCGACCTGATGGAGTTGGTTTTTGCCAACAGCAACTTCAACGCTGAGATCATGTCCCAAGTGGAAGCTGCGGTGAGCGCAAGTATTGGCGAAGACAGCATGAATTTTGAATTCAACGCCCACCTGTTGGTGAGCGAAGTTGAAAAGAAAATGCCCGATGGTCGTGTGAAAATTTTGGATCTGAACTGGTCACCCATCACCGACGACGCCGACACCGTAGTGCGTTTGATGCTGTGCGTGCGCGATGTCACTGAGCTTAAAGCCTTGGCCGCCGCCGCGGGTCAGCAAAAACGCGAGCTCGACATCATTGGTCAAATTTTGGCTATCAGCCAAGAGAAGTTTTCGGGCTTTATCGACGGCTCCGTTGAATTCTTGGCCGAAAACAAGAAAATCATCGACGAGGTGGGAGCCCCTGCGAATGGAGCCCTTCCTGACCCAGAGGTTGTTACCCAGTTGTTCCGCAACATGCACACCATCAAAGGCAATGCGCGCACCTACGGATTGCTGCATTTGACGAATATGGTGCATGAAGCCGAGCAAAGCTATGACGAGCTTCGCAAAAACCCTGAGGCTGTGTGGGACCAAGAAAAATTGCTTGGCGAGCTGGCTGCCGCTTCGGGCGCTATCGATGAGTATGCGCATGTCAATCGGGTCAAGCTAGGTCGCACCGGACCGGGGCGTCGTGCGGGTGTAGAGAAATACCTCATGGTGCAGAAGCAAGATATCCAAGACGCACTGGATTTGATGGACGATTCGGTGCGCCACAACGACGCAGAGCAGATGCGCGCTGCCCATCGGCGGGTACATCAGATGTTGCATATGCTGGGTACCGTGCGCATGCATGAAGCGCTGGAGGGTATTGTCGAGTCCTTACCATCGTTGGCTAAAGAGTTGTCTAAAGAGCCGCCAGCCATCACCATTGATGATCACAACATTGTGCTTCGTACTCAGATTGTCGATTTGCTGAAGAACGTCTTTATGCATCTGTATCGCAACTCTATGGACCACGGTATTGAGTCGGGGTCAGAGCGCGTGGCCAAGGGCAAGGCGCCGGCTGGTCATATTCGACTGGAGCTGGGTTTGGTGGATGGACGATTCTTGCTTACGCTGCGCGACGATGGACGCGGGCTCCCCGTGGAGCGCATCAAGCAAAAAGCGTTGGATAAGGGCTTGATTACGCCAGGGCAGGCGCTTTCAGCGCAGGAAACGGCACAGCTTATCTTCTTGCCTGGTTTCTCCACGGCCGAACAGGTGACAGAAGTGTCCGGGCGTGGCGTGGGAATGGATGCGGTGCAAAACTTTGTGGAGCGGGAAGAAGGCTCTATAGAGCTGCGTTTGCTCAGCAGCGCATCTGCAGACGGGTACTGCCCGTTTGAGACAGTTATCAGTTTGCCTGGCAAGCTTGCAGTTCAGGGCGTATCGGGCTAAGCATCCGTGCCCACAGTCTGCGCGAGCGGGGTATGGCCCCCTCGCCGCACGCGGTGCCACGACTGCTGTGGGTGCATGCGTGAGAGGCCCGCGCGCTTTGCTTCCGATATGCCGTACTTCTATATTAGGCGTCTGGCTTGCCAGTCGAGTCGTCTGGCGGTAGCTCACCTGACTTGCGTCCTGAAAACATAGTCCACCATACGATCCCAATGAATATCAAGCCGGCCCCGAGGGCCTCCAGCAGCAGCAAGGTCATAAAAACGCTCCTCACCCATGTGGGTGTGGGGTGCATTGTAGGCGCGCTCCTAGGGTCTAGCAGCATCAGTGCGGCCGATGCTGCGGGCACGGTGAGTCAGCCGAAGAGCCGTTGGGTGCCTGTGCAGTGGACCGAGTTGCCGGGCTGGGGAGAGGATAGTTTGTCCCAGGCTTGGAATGCTTGGCTCAAAAACTGTGAAAAGCCGGTCGTGCCTTTTGTCGAGTTGTGCGCCGATGTGCGTTTGTTGAGTATCGGCACGTTAGAGGCCCAGCAAAGCTGGATGCGTGAGCGCTTTCAACCGTACCGGGTAGAAAACCACCAAGGAGAGGCGACGGGCCTGTTAACCGGTTACTTCGAGCCGCTGCTGGAGGGCAGTCGCACCCCGACTGCCCAGTATTCGGTGCCTTTGTACCAGCCTCCGGCGGGTTTAGCCCAGCGTAAACCTTGGTTTACGCGGCAAGAGATGGACACCTTACCTGAGGCTCAAGCGGCCTTGAAAGGCCGGGCCATTGCTTATTTGGCGGACCCTGTGGACGCTTTGGTGCTACAAATACAGGGCTCAGGGCGCATCCGCGTGAGTCAGCCTGACGGTAG
>JBIIYT010000297.1:0-3693 GCA_044346675.1 Rhodoferax sp.
GGTGTTTGTGCCTTTCCCAGCGGCGGTGGACGACCACCAAACCCACAACGCCCGTTTCTTGGTAGACCAAGGTGCGGGCATGCTCTTGCCTCAAGGCGAAATGACCCCCGCAAGTTTGGCGCAGTTGATGCAAAAATTAGAGCGCCCCACGCTCTTGGAGTGGGCGCTACAAGCCAAAAAACTACAAAAAACGCAGGCTACCGACATGGTGGTTGCCGCGTGTGAGGAACTTTGCCAATGAAACACGCGATTCAACACATTCATTTCGTAGGCGTTGGCGGCTCGGGCATGTCCGGCATTGCCGAGGTGCTGAGTAACCTGGGCTACACCATCTCGGGCTCGGACCTATCTGACAGCGCCACCTTGAAGCGTTTGGCAAGTTTGGGCATCAAAACCTATGTGGGCCACGCTGAAGCCCACGTGGCCGGGGCCGATGCGGTCGTTACCTCCACTGCTGTGCAGGCGGACAACCCCGAGGTGGTGCGCGCACGCGCCATGCGCATACCCGTGGTGCCACGCGCGCTGATGCTGGCCGAGCTCATGCGCCTCAAACGCGGCATTGCCATTGCGGGAACCCACGGCAAAACCACCACCACCAGTTTGGTGGCCAGCGTGTTGGCCGAAGCGGGGCTAGACCCTACCTTTGTCATTGGCGGGCGGCTCAACAGTGCGGGTGCCAACGCACGCTTAGGTACTGGCGACTACATCGTGGTGGAGGCTGACGAGTCAGACGCATCGTTCTTGAACCTGCTGCCCGTGATGGCGGTGGTGACCAACATTGACGCAGACCACATGGAAACCTATGGGCACGACTTTGGTCGCCTCAAAGGCGCCTTCGTCGACTTTCTGCACCGCATGCCTTTTTACGGCACGGCTATTTTGTGCACGGACGACGCCGCGGTGCGCGACATCGTGGAACAGGTGAACTGCCCCATCACCAGCTACGGCTTTAACGAGCAAGCCCAAGTGCGCGCGGTCAACGTGCGGGCTGTGCAAGGGCAAATGCATTTCACCGTGCAGCGGCGCAACGGCGTGGTGCTGCCCGACTTGGACGTGGTGCTCAATCTCCCCGGTCTGCACAACGTGCTCAACGCCCTGTCCGCTATTGCCGTGGCGGTGGAGCTGGGCATTGCGGACGCTGCTGTGCAAAAGGGCTTAAGCGAATTCAAGGGCGTGGGCCGGCGCTTCCAGCGCTATGGCGACTTGCCATTGACCTCGGGCGGCACGGTCACCGTGATTGACGACTACGGCCACCACCCCGTAGAAATGGCCGCCACCTTGGCCGCAGCACGCGGCGCGTTTCCGGGGCGGCGCTTGGTGTTGGCGTTTCAACCGCACCGCTTTACCCGCACGCGCGACTGCTTTGAAGACTTTGTCAAAGTCATTGGCCAGGCCGATGCCGTGTTGTTGGCCGAGGTCTACGCTGCAGGCGAAGCCCCCATCGTGGCCGCAGACGGCCGCGCCTTGGCCCGTGCGCTGCGCTTGGCCAACAAGGTGGAGCCGCTGTTTGTGGACGACATTGCCGACATGCCCCAAGCCATTGCCGACAACGCCCAGAGTGGCGATGTGGTGCTGTGCATGGGGGCAGGCTCCATTGGCGCAGTGCCTGCCAAGGTGGTAGACCTGCTATCTAAAAAAGAGCCGTTGCAAGAGTCATTGGCGCAGATAGGAAAAGGACAATGAGCGCAAACAATACACATTTTGGAAAAGTGGCCGTGCTCATGGGTGGGGCTTCGGCCGAGCGCGAAGTCTCGCTCATGTCGGGCCAAGGCGTGCTCAAAGCGCTGCGCTCTCAAGGTGTAGACGCCCATGCGTTTGACCCGCGCGAGCGCGACTTGGGAGACCTCAATCGGGAAGGCTTTGCTCGTTGCTTTATCGCACTGCATGGCCGCTTTGGCGAAGACGGAACGGTGCAGGGCGCGCTGGAGCTGCTGGGCATACCCTACACCGGCTCCGGCGTGATGGCCTCCAGCATTTCTATGGACAAGGTCATGACCAAGCGCATCTGGCGCTTTGAAGGCCTGCCCACTCCGGCTTGGAGCCAGGTGCACAACGCCGCCGAGACCCGCGCCGCGTTTGCCGAGCTGGGTGCCCCCATGATTGTCAAGCCCGCCCGCGAAGGCTCCTCCATTGGTTTTACCAAGGTCATGACTGCTGACCAGTGCGACGCGGCTTACGCACTGGCAGCCAAGCACGACCCTATGGTGCTGTGCGAGCAATTTATTGCCGGCGATGAGGTGACCTGCCCCGTGCTTGGCCCCACCCAAGCGCCACGCGCACTGCCAGTGATTCGCATCGTCGCGCCTGATGGCAACTACGACTACCAAAACAAATACTTCACCGACACCACGCAGTATCTGGTGCCTGCTGGCTTGCCCGCAGGGGAGGAAGAAGCCATTGCCGCCATGGTGCAGCGCGCCTACACCGTGCTGGGCTGCCGGGGCTGGGCCCGGGCGGACGTGATGATCGACGCCCGCACCCGCAAGCCCTACCTGTTGGAGATCAATACTTCGCCGGGCATGACCGGCCACTCCTTGGTGCCCATGTCGGCCAAAGCCGCGGGCATCAGTTATGAAGACCTGTGTGTGGCCTTGCTGCAAAGCACGGCCAACGATGCGCAAGTACCGCAAACATAAACGCCGACATGACCACTATGGCCAGCCCACCGCTTGATGTCAAGCTGATGAACCTCACAGCAATCGCTCTCATGGCGATATTTGCAGTGTTGGCTATGGGCTGGGCTGCGCGCGCAGTTTCTAGGTTGCCGGTGTTTGACATTAAAGCCATTGCGGTGCATGGCGATGTGAATCACAGCAACGCTGTGACCCTGCGCGCCCATGTGGCATCGCGTTTGAATGGCAGCTTTTTCTCGATGGACCTAGCGCGTGTGCGGGCTGCGTTTGAAGCGGTGCCTTGGGTGCGCCATGCGGTGGTGCGCCGTGGTTTTCCAAACCGGCTCCATGTGGACTTGCAAGAGCATGTGGCAGTGGCGTATTGGGGGGGCGAGAGCCAAAGCAGTTTGATTAATAGCTTTGGCGAAGTGTTTGAGGCCAATGTGGGTGAGGTGGAGCAAGACATGTTGCCTCGCTTGGATGGTCCCGAAGAGCAAAGCGCCGAAGTGCTGGCCATGTACCGCGCCATAGAGCCGCTGTTTGACAGCGTAGAGCTACCCGTAGACCAGTTGGAGCTCTCAGCGCGTGGCAGTTGGCGCGTCAAGTTAGACACAGGTGCTGTGGTGGAGCTGGGCCGGGGGAACTTGACGGAGGTGACTGAGCGCACCCGCCGTTTCTTGAAAACGCTCACGCAAGTAACGAGTCGCTACGAGCGACGGGTAAGCGCATTGGAGTCGGCAGATTTGCGGCATGAAAACGGGTATGCCATTCGGCTGCGGGGTGTGAGCACCGTGGCTGCGGTGGCCTCCAAAAAGTAGTTAAAAAGAGCAGGTGCAAGCATGGCAAAAGAGTACAAAGACATCGTAGTGGGCTTAGACATTGGTACCGCCAAGGTCATGGTCGTGGTGGCTGAAATCATGCCCGGTGGCGAGCTCAAGCTGGCCGGTCTGGGCGTGGCCCCGAGCAACGGCATCAAGCGCGGTGTGGTGGTCAATATTGACGCCACGGTGCAAAGCATTCAGCAAGCCTTGAGAGAAGCCGAGCTGATGGCGGACTGCAAAATCACCCGCGTCTATACCGG
>JBIIYT010000298.1:0-3677 GCA_044346675.1 Rhodoferax sp.
TTCTCGAAAGCAACGGGCCTGTAAAGAACGGGTTGCCGAATACTGCATGGCTTCAAGCGGCAGCAAATCTGACTGCACAACTTACTAACGCGCCGAACAAGGCGGCAAGAGACGCAATTCTCGACGCGAAAGTGAATGAGATTTGGGGTTATACAAAGGATTGGCTGTTGTCACTGTCTCACAATAAATGTTGGTTTTCAGAGGCCGAAGATCATTTTTCAAACAGAGATGTGGAGCACTTTCGACCAAAGAAATCTTGCAAAAGATTTCTGCGCCAGAAAAAGACCACCTACGAAGACGGCTATTGGTGGTTAGCCTACGACTGGAAAAACTACCGCATTTGCGGGAATGTGGGTAACTCAAAGAAAGGGATTTACTTCCCTTTGCAACCCGGAAGCCTAGTTGCAAAGTATGGAGGGTACTCATACCTAAACGAGAACCACATGCTTCTTGATCCGGCTTGTCCTGCCGACCCGCCGTTACTCGACTTCATAGAAACGGGTAAGGCAGTTCCCCATCACGACGCAGATGCAAATGATCGCGAGCGTGTGGAGAAAACGGTGGTTCACTTGAAGTTAGACTTTGAAAAACTTGAAGAAGCAAGAGCAAAGATCTGGGCTAAATGTCGTCTTCTTATCCAAGAATGTCGTGATATTGCTGCTACGGGAAATATTGGGCCGGCCGAGCGAGTCAAGATTGAAGGCAAGCGAAATGAACTGAGGGCAATGGTAAAGCCCGACGCTCCTTTTTCTATGACCGCTGCCGCGTGCCTCCGAAAGAGTGGCGTTAGTTGGGCGGCTACGATTGCAACCGGGGCCTGAACCCATGAGCGACATCAAACTCTTCCGTCTCACCAACGGCACCGCCACCGAGTTGCAAGGCAGCGCCTCCGACCTGGAAAAGCCCCTGCAAACGCTGATCGAAGCCAATCTGCAGCCCCTGCTCAACATCCGCTTTATCGCCACCGAGCATTCCACCGGCAAAACCCACGGCGGGCGCATCGATTCGCTGGGCTTGGATGAAAACAATTGTCCCGTGATCTTGGAATACAAGCGGTCGGTAGGCGAGAACGTCATCAACCAAGGCCTGTTCTACCTGGACTGGCTGCTGGACCACAAGGCCGAATTCAAGTTGCTGGTGCTGGACAAGCTGGGGGCCGTTGCCGCAGACGCCATTGACTGGAGTGCTCCGCGCGTGGTGTGCATTGCGGCGGACTTCACCAAGTACGATGGCCACGCAGTGCAGCAGATTGGCCGCAACATCGAGCTGATTCGCTACAGGCAGTTTGGGGGCGACTTGCTGCTGCTGGAGTCGGTCAACGCGGGCAGCGATGCAGGTAGCAAACCCACCGCTGCCAACCCCCCCAAAGCCGCGCCCAGCAAGCCAGATGCTGCAGTCACTGCGGTACCTGCCGCGGCAGACCCCATTGGTGCGAAAGGCACGGGGTCTGACAAGTCGTTTGCCGAGCTGTTGGTGAATTTGCCAGAGCCCATGCAGTTGCTGCTAGCCTCGTTAGAGGGCTACACGCTGTCCCTGGGTGACGACGTGCAGCGCAAAGAGCTGCGCTTGTACCTGGCCTTCAAGCGTCTCAAGAACTTTGCCACGGTGGTTTTGCACCGCAAGAACTGCCTGTTGCTGTATTTGCATACGAACCCTGCCAACGTCATACCGGTGCTACCCAACGCGCGGGACGTGACGAACATTGGGCACTGGGGTACGGGCAACCTAGAAGTCACGCTCTCGACGCAAGCCGATCTGGACGCCGCCAAGCCTTTCATCATGGCGGCGTATGAGGGGCGTGGCTCGGCGGGGCACTAATTGCTATTTGTTTGATAGCTGCTTGCGCATATTCCACGAGGGCTATAACCCTGTTTGATAAATTAATATCCACTCCCCATGCACGAAATCATCTGCCCCCACTGCAGCAAAGCCTTCAAGATCGACGAGGCGGGGTATGCCGACATCCTCAAGCAGGTGCGCGATGGCGAGTTTGAGCAGGCTTTGCATGAGCGCCTCGAATTGGCCGAGCGGGAAAAGCGCGACGCGATTGCCTTGGCCAAGGCCGAGGTGACCAACACGCTACAAAAAGCTGCGGCTGCCAAAGACACCGAGATTCAGACACTCAAAGCCCAGCTGGACGCGGGCGAGGTGGCGCGCAAGCTGGCGGTCAATGAAGCTTTGGGCACGGTGAGCAAAGAGCGCGATGCGCTGGCCAACGAGCTGAAGAACGAATTGGAAAAGGCCCGTAGCGCGCAGCAAGCCGCAGCCCAGTTGGCCGAGGCCAAGCTGGCCCATGCGCTGCAAGCCGAGGCCGCCAAAAAGGACGCCGAGATTCAGGCGCTGCAAGCCAAGCTGGCGGCCAGCGATGTGGCGCGCCAATTGGCGGTGACACAAGCCGTGAACCAGGCCGTGGGCGTAGTGGCCCAAGAGCGCGATGCCTTGAAACATGACCTCAGCCTCATCACCGTCAAAAACCAGCTGGAAGAGAAAGCCATCAAAGAGCAATTCGCCTTGCAACTGCGCGACCGCGAAGGCGAGATTGAGCGCCTGCGGGACATGAAGGCGCGGCTATCCACCAAGATGGTGGGCGAGACGCTGGAGCAGCACTGCGAGATTGAGTTCAACCGCATTCGTGCGGCGGCCTTTCAGCGCGCGCATTTTGAAAAAGACAACGACGCCCGCACCGGCAGCAAGGGCGACTACATTTTTCGCGACATGGACGAGTCGGGCACCGAGGTCGTTTCCATCATGTTTGAGATGAAGAACGAGAGCGACGAGACGGCCACCAAAAAGCGGAACGAAGACTTTCTGAAAGAGCTGGACAAAGACCGCACCGAGAAGGCGTGCGAGTACGCGGTGCTGGTGTCCCTGCTGGAGCCGGAGAGCGAGCTGTACAACAGCGGCATTGTGGATGTGTCGCACCGCTACCCGAAGATGTCCGTGGTGCGGCCGCAGTTTTTTGTGCCGCTGATCACGCTCTTGCGCAATGCGGCGTTGAATTCGCTCAAATACAAGTCTGAGCTGGCGCTGGTGCGTTCGCAGAATGTGGACATCACCAAGTTTGAGACGCAGCTGGACGAGTTCAAAACCGCGTTTGGTCGCAACTGGCGCCTAGCTTCTGAGGGCTTTGAAGAAGCTATTCGGCGCATTGACGAAGCCATCAAAGACCTGGAGAAGACCAAGGAAGCGCTGCACAAGTCCGCCAACAACTTGCGCTTGGCCAACGACAAGGCCGACGACCTGACGATCAAAAAGCTCACCCGCGGCAACCCCACGATGGCGGCCAAGTTTGCGGAGTTGCAGGGGCCGGCTATTGACGCAGGCTGAGTTTCCGGGGTTTGATTCACGCGTCAATCTGCTACTGATTTTGTAGCTGTTTGCGCGCATTCCACAAGCGCTAGCGGCTGATATGGCTTAAGTTTTCCGCTGCTATTTGCCGCAAGCCAGCGGAGATGCGCGCATCCGCACTGGCCGCCGCCCAGAAGCTGTGAGCCAGGGCCAGCGCTTGCGGCCACTCGGGCAGGGTGGCGGCGGTGGGCTGCAGGGGGCGCGCGGCAAAGTTGCGCGGCACCAGCTCGCCGCCCACGGGTGCGTAGAGCATGGGCAGCATGTCGTAGGCAGGGGCCAGGGCCCAGTCGTCGCCGTCCAGCAGCAGGGAGATATTGCCATAGTGCCGG
>JBIIYT010000299.1:0-3671 GCA_044346675.1 Rhodoferax sp.
GAACTACCAGTCACCCAATAACTTTGAAAGGAACCATCAGCAAAACCATATCAATGCCGAAAGTCAGATAATCCATGAGCTTCTATGACGAAGCCAAAACTGTCCGTGAGAACGGGTCAACTCCAATCAGCACATTCGGCAATGGGCCTATCTGAGGTGAGTTTGCGACCTTTGGCATCCACGCATGTGTAAATGCCGCCGATAGACGGACTTTGCGCCCACACCGAACCGACAGCCAAGGCGATAGAAACAACAACACCAGATGACTTTGCTTTCATGCTAGCCCTCATCAACTCCGTATCTTTCACGATAGGCGAACACCCTTTGTCGATCCTCGGGGGTAGCACCACCGCCGCCCTGCTGCAGATAGTGCATTAAATCACCCAATTTCGCAATCGCGCACACTTGAAGTCCCAACTGGCGTCGCACATACTGGACAGCACTATAGGGCACGTCTTGCCCCCCTTCTGTGGCCTTTTCTTGCCTATCCAAGGCAATGCACACCGCATGGGGTGTGGCACCTGCGGCCTTGATGATGGCAATAGACTCGCGCGCCGCAGTACCCGCAGACATCACGTCGTCCACGATCAACACCCGCCCCTGAAGCGGTGCCCCCACCAAAGTGCCCCCTTCCCCATGGTCTTTGGCTTCCTTGCGGTTGTAGGCAAAGGGCACGTTGCGCCCGCGCCTAGCCAACTCCACCGCCAGTGCAGCACCTAAAGGGATACCTTTGTATGCGGGGCCAAACACCATATCAAACTCTATGCCACTGGCGAGCAGGCGTTGCGCATAAAACTCTGCCAAACGCCCCAGCTTGGCACCATCGTCAAACAAACCCGCATTAAAAAAATACGGACTCATACGACCTGCTTTAGTTTTAAATTCACCAAAACGCAGCACCCCACACTGCACTGCAAACTGCACAAACTCTTGCGCCAAAGCGTCTTTACCCGACATAAAAATCCCTCTTTGAAATGAAGCCTACAAGTCCATCGCGTAGTCGATGATCAAGGGCGCATGGTCACTAAATCGTTGATCCTTGTAGATAGTCGCGCTACGGGCCAACTCGGCAATCGGTCGGGTGGCTATCTGGTAATCCAGTCGCCACCCTACATTCTTCGCATAGGCTTGGCCGCGGTTGCTCCACCATGTATAACATTCATCCGTAGTGTCTGGGTGCAGGCGCCGGTATACATCTACCAAACCGCCCTCCGTGAGTAATTTTGTCATCCAAGCACGCTCTTCTGGCAAAAAGCCGCTGTTCTTTTTGTTGCCCTTCCAATTCTTCAAGTCTGCCTCTTGGTGGGCAATATTAACGTCGCCCATCAAGATAAAGTCGCGCTCTGCCTTGAGCGCCATGAGTTTGGGATAGATGGCCTCCAAAAACCGAAACTTAACTTGCTGCCGGTCTTCCCCTGAAGATCCACTGGGGAAATAGCAACTGATGAGGCTCAACTTGCGCCCGGGGCGGTCAAAGCGTGCCTCCACCCACCGCCCCTCGCTGTCAAACTCCGGAACGCCCAAGCCCGCCACCACATCAGAGGGGGTTTGCGCCACATAAACACCTACGCCAGAGTAGCCTTTTTTCTCAGCATAGTGAAAGTGCCCCACCATATCGCCAGCCTTGCAATGCACTCCGGCCACATCGTTGTGCTGCGCCTTGACTTCCTGCACGCCCAAAACACCGGCATCTTGCTGGGCAACCCAATCGAAAAAGCCCTTGCTGGCCGCAGAACGAACCCCATTTAAGTTGGCTGTGATGATTCGGAGCATGAAACCTCTTTTCAAACGAAAAAAATCCAACCGGAAGACCGGTTGGATTTGATAGTTGGTGGAGCTGGCGGGATTTGAACCCGCGTCCGCAAACCTTGTTCGAGCAGTTCTACATGTGTAGCCGTCTGGTTTAAGTCTCGCCTTTTACATCGCGCAGTGGCACGCTATGCAAAACGCCAGCAACCTATTTTCTCGACCTGCCCTAAGTTACCCAAGGCAAGCCCAGCCGAATGAAATTAGCCCACAGCCTGGACGACCTGACCTTGCGGCCTGATTACCCTTGCCCAGCCTATCGGCTTGCTGTTGTGAGCCTCACGTGCAATTAAGCAGCGAGTGCGAAACGTTCGTCGTTTGCAGTTAGTTTTTTTGAATCTGTTTTACGAGCGCACTCAGCTCGACATGCCCTGCTGCGCGTCCGAATCCACGTCGAAACCAGTGCAGCCCCTCTATTTGTATTTTAGGCGCTTGCCAACAATTGCAATAGCTCTAGCGGAGAATTAATTTGTGCATGCGCCCCCCAAGCCTGCACATCAGATTGCGATCCGAGGTAGCCATAAGTAGCAGCCACCGTGTACATACCTGCAGCCAAGCCGGCCACTACATCGCGTTCGTCATCGCCCACGTACAAGCATTGCGCCGGATGCACCCCCAATTGACGGGCTGCTTCCAACAAGGGAGCAGGATGCGGCTTGGCGTAGGGCGTGGTGTCGCCACTCACAATAGTTTGTGCGGAGGCAAACAAAGGCATAGCACGGGTCAACGGTTCGGTAAAGCGTGCCGATTTGTTGGTCACCACACCCCATAAAAGCCGCCTTTGGTTGATCGCCTCAATCAGTTCAGCAATTCCCGCAAAAGCCAAGGTGCACTGCGTTAAGCGACGCTCATAGTTGGCAAAAAATTCTTCTCGTAAATCCATGTAAGCTGGATCGTCCGTCGAAACACCAAAAGCTACGCCCAGCATGCCACGGGCACCTGCACCCGCCATAGGGCGATATAGCTCAAACGCTAAAGAAGGCAAGCCTCTGTCTAAACGCATCTGGTCGGCAGCACCACCCAAGTCGGGGGCACTGTCAACCAAGGTTCCATCCAAATCAAACAATATTGCTGAAATATTTACAAAAGTTGTCATAACGCAGCCATCAGCGGCCTTTTCGCAGCAAATAAGTAATTCACTCCAGTGTCATCACTCATCCAATAGCGCCGCGTAATGGGGTTGTACTCCAAGCCCCGGGTATGCAGTACCTCCAAGGACGCATTGCGGCAGTAGCTGGCCAACTCGCTGGGACGAATCATTTTGGCGTACTCATGTGTGCCGCGAGGGAGCAAGTTCAAGACATACTCCGCGCCCACAATAGCCAATAAAAACGACTTTGCACTTCGATTGAGCGTAGAAAAAAACACCCAACCTCCGGGTTTCACCAAGGTGGCACAGGCACTTACCACCGATGCGGGATCGGGCACATGCTCCAGCATTTCCATGCAAGTCACCACATCAAACTGCGCGGGCAACTCCTGCGCCAAGCCCTCGGCGCTGACTTCACGGTAGGCAATTTGGGGCGTTTGTGCCTCCAGGGCATGCAGCTGGGCAACCTTGAGCGCCTTAGACGACAAATCAATACCCAACACATCAGCCCCTTGGCGGGCCATAGAGTCGCTCAATATGCCACCACCACAGCCTACATCCAAGGCGCGGGCTCCCCTTAACGAACACATGGACTCAATCCATGCCAACCGCAAGGGATTAATCTGGTGCAATGGACGAAACTCACTCTCAACATCCCACCAACGGTGGGCCAAATCAGAAAACTTGGCCAATTCCGTGGGGTCAGCATTGCTCATACTAGTCATGGCTTGATTATTGAACAGTTAAACGGCGGCAATGGATGCACAGGCAACAA
>JBIIYT010000300.1:0-3660 GCA_044346675.1 Rhodoferax sp.
GCAGCGGGCATTTTTGTCCAAGCCTGCGGCCAAGCCCACGCGGTTGGGGAAGTGCAGACCCGCCAAGTCCACCGGGTCTTGCACCCGGGCCGTGCGATAGGCATATTGCAGCGGTGTGCGCTGGGTTAATGCCAAACTCGCCATGGTCAGCGAATGGGCCGCCTCAGGGTTGAGACTGAACAAAAACTTGCGTGCGAGGCTGTAGGGTAAGAGAGACATTGGATAATTCCTGCAATATTCTTATTTATTCCCGCATTTTCACCTATGACCAGCCAAGCTTCCTCAGTATCTGCTCCCAGCTCTGCGCAAACAAAAACGGTGCTCAGCCAAGACGAGCTCAAAACCTTGGTGGGCCAAGCTGCGCTGCGCTATGTGGTGCCAGGCAGTATTGTGGGGGTGGGTACGGGCTCTACAGTGAATAAGTTTATCGATGCACTGGCCAGCATGAAGGATCAAATCAAAGGCACCGTCTCTAGCTCGGTGGCTAGCACCGAGCGCTTGCAGGCCTTGGGTATCAAGGTGTTTGACTCCAACGAGGTGAGCAGTCTGGCCGTCTATATTGATGGGGCGGACGAGATTGACGGCCGGGGCAATATGGTGAAGGGCGGAGGTGCCGCGCTCACGCGGGAAAAAATAGTGGCCGCCCAGTCCACCCAATTTGTGTGCATTGCAGACGAGTCTAAGCTGGTGCACACCTTGGGTAAGTTTCCGCTGCCAGTGGAGGTTGTTCCTATGGCTACGCGGCGGCTCATTGCCCAATTTGCCGCTAAAGGGGGGGTGGCCGCGGTTCGATTGAAAGATGGGCAGCCACTGCTTACCGACAACGGACAGTACATTTTGGACGTCACAGGCTTGCACATTACCGATCCTCTGGCGTTTGAAACTGAGGTGAGCCAATGGCCCGGTGTGGTGACCGTGGGGGTGTTTGCCTACCAGCGCGCCCACGTATGTTTGCTGGGCACGGCGGATGGGGTAAAGACCCTCACATTTGCTGGTGCCGCAGCTGCTTAAAACTGAATGCCTGCCGGATTGGACGGATTGGCCACTGGGGTGCTCGGTGTAGGTGCCTCGCGTACAGGGGCTCGTTCAGCTGCCTTGGGGACTGCTGCTGGGGTTTCTATTTTTTGCACACTCACCAAAGGCGTGGGGGCTGGATTTTTGTAGCTTGCCCCCAGCAGCGATGTTTTGGGATAGCCAGCGGCGTCTAGGTACTGCGTCCACTCCACGTCGGACATGCCTTTAATTTTTTGACCGCCAATCGTTAAGAATGGCACGGAACTCTCACCTGCAAGGCGCTTGAGGGCGTCCGCATCTTCGTTGGTGGTGATGGTGCGCTCAGTAAACGGCACGCCGCGGCTGGTGAGCAAGGCGCGACCAGTGTCGCAGGGAGAACACCCGGGGGCCGTGTACAGCACGACCGGGTACTTGGCCACCACTTGGCGCAACTCAAACGGCAAGCCTGCGCTGGACGCGTCACTGCGTGCGCCCACGCCAGTGCTTGCAACTTTGGCCTGTTCAGCCGTGGCCGGTGGTTTGTCGGAAAAAGTTACCTTACCGTCAGGGCCAACGATGCGGAAGACTTGTTGGGCAAAGGCGCTGATGTTGGCACAGCACATTGCCAAAGTGATGAGCGCAAAAGAAATTGTGCGAAGGCGAGATGCAGACCGAGATAGATTGCAACGGGCAATAGCAGTGTTCATGATGTAGCTCCTAAAGTCATACCTTGGTGGCGCAGCAGTGCGTCTAGTGTAGGCTCGCGCCCACGAAAGGCCT
Organism: Rhodoferax sp.; assembly: GCA_044346675.1. Taxonomy (GTDB): domain Bacteria; phylum Pseudomonadota; class Gammaproteobacteria; order Burkholderiales; family Burkholderiaceae_C; genus Allorhodoferax. The sequence continues at coordinate 1,774 of JBIIYT010000300.1, forward strand.
TGAATGATTCCATAGCCGGACGGCTGCCACCAGCCTCCAAAATAGCATGCAGGTATTTTCTACCTGTGTCAATGCTAGGGCTGCCGTCTGGTGCGGCGGTTTCTTCAAAGGCGGCGTAGGCATCGGCGCTGAGCACCTCGGCCCATTTGTAGCTGTAGTAGCCGGCCGCATAACCACCCGCAAAGATATGGCTAAAGGTGTGCGGCGTGCGGCTCCACTGGGGTGGGTGCAATACGGTAATTTCCCTGCGTACCGATTCCAGCAGAGGCATGAAATCCTGCGCAGGGTCGTGCTCGGTGTGCAGCAGCATGTCAAAGAGGGAAAACTCAATTTGCCGCAGCGTTTGCATGCCGCTTTGAAAGTTGCGTGCGGCCAACATTTTGTCAAACAGGGCGCGGGGCAATGGCCCGCCGGTGTCTACATGGGCGGTCATGTGCTCCAGCACGCGCCACTCCCAGCAGAAGTTTTCCATGAACTGGCTGGGCAGTTCTACCGCATCCCACTCCACGCCACTGATACCAGACACATCGTGCTCGTTCACTTGTGTGAGCATGTGGTGCAAGCCGTGGCCAAATTCGTGAAACAGGGTGGTCACATCGTCGTGCGAGAGCAGGGCCGGCTTTTTAATGCCATTGACCTCCACACCTTCGGCAAAGTTGCACACCAAGTGGGCCACCGGCGTTTGCAGTTGGCCGGTGTCGGGGCGCAGCCAGCGGGTGCGCACATCGTCCATCCACGCACCGCCGCGCTTGCCGCTGCGTGCGGCGGGGTCCAGGTAAAACTGACCTACCAATTGCGCACCAGTGGGCAGCATGCGTTCAATGCGGTAGAACTGCACGTTGGCATTCCACACCGGCGCGTGGTCGGGGCGTATGGAAATGTCAAAAAGCGACTCAGCAATTTTGAACAAGCCCGCCAAGACCTTGGGCGCGGTGAAGTACTGCTTGACCTCTTGCTCGCTAAAGGCATAGCGAGCTTCTTTGAGCTTTTCGCTCACATAGGGCCAGTCCCAAGCCTGCGGATCGCTTAAGCCTAGCTGCTCTTGGGCAAAGGTGCGCAAGTCGGCCAGGTCTTTTTCGGCAAAAGGTTTGGCCTTGCGGCCCAAGTCGCGCAAAAAGTCGATAACGGTTTGCGTAGAGTCCGCCATTTTGGGCACCACAGAAAGGGCACCAAAGTTAGGGTAGCCCAGCAGGGTAGCCTCTTCTTGGCGCAGAGCCAAAATGTCTTTGATGATCTGCGTGTTGTCTCGCTTCAGGCATTGCGTGTCGGCAGGGTCGCATTGGTCAGACGCGCGGGTCACATAAGCGCGGTACAGCGTAGCGCGCAGCGCACTGCTATGGGCAAACTGCATCACCGGCAGATAGCAAGGCATCTTGAGGCTGAGTTTGTAGCCCGCTTTGCCCTCGGCCTTGGCCGCTTCGCGCGCGGTGTGCTGCACATCGGCAGGTACGCCCAGCATGTCTGCTTCGGTGGCGTAGTAGCTAAAGGCATCGGTGGCGTCTAGCGTGTTTTCGCTGAATTTTTGGCTCAACTCCGCTTGTTTTTCTTGGATCTCGGCAAAGCGGGTGCGGGCTGCCCCCGTGAGTTCGGCACCACCCAACACGAAGTTGCGCATGGCGTTTTTGTGGGCTTGGCGCTGCTCGGCGTTGAGGGTGCTGACGTCAATGGCTTTGTACTTGGCGTAGAGCTTCTCGTCTGCCCCTAAGCGGGTCCAAAACTCGGTGACTTTGGGCAGAGCTTCGTTGTAAGCAGCGCGCAGTTCGGGCGTGTCGGCCACGCTGTTGAGGTGGCTCACCGCGCCCCATGCTAACCCTAGCTTTTCGGTCGACACATCTAACTCTTTGGCGATAGCTTGCCACTGCGCTGGGAAGTCGGGTGCAGTGACCT
>JBIIYT010000301.1:0-3648 GCA_044346675.1 Rhodoferax sp.
TTATTTACTTGGATTAGCAGTCAATATCTATGTCATTTAACCCAAACATCACCCTCAAACTACCAGAAGGCTATTCATTTGCCGACCTAAAACTTCGCCGTTGCGATGCCGATGCCATCGACTTGGATATGGACGTGGTCAAGGTCGTTTGCAAGCTCAACGGACTGGACATTGACAAAGTGCTAGCCAACCCGGGCCCTGTGGTCAGTACCATTCTGAGCGTTTGGTATAAAAGTCATTTGGCACAAGGCGGCCCAAGCGATCCAGTGATGGAAACACTTCGGCAAGCCCCCACACTGCACTGAGCTGCATCGGCACTAAACCACATCACATCGCGCCAAGTAAAACGGGAGCCCAAGGCTCCCGTTTTACTTACGCAGTTTGGCTTCTTATTTAGCCCGGCGCGCCTTCACCGCGTGGGACAAAATCTCCAGCGACTGCAACGAGTCATCCCAGCCCAAGCACGCGTCGGTAATGCTCTTACCGTATTCCAGCTTGTTGGCGTCGTCTTTGCCGGGGGTGAATTTTTGAGCGCCATCTTTAATGTGGCTCTCCACCATCACACCGAAAACGCTGCGCGAGCCGCCAGCAATTTGCTTGGCAATGTCGCGCGCCACGTCCAACTGTTTCTCGTGCTGTTTGCTGCTATTGGCGTGGCTGAAGTCCACCATCAACGATGGATGCAACTTGGCTTTCTCTAGGTCTTTGCAGGCGGCGGCTACACTTTCCGCATCGTAATTAGGCGCTTTGCCGCCGCGCAAGATGACGTGGCAGTCTTTATTGCCATTGGTTTGCACAATGGCCACTTGGCCGTTTTTGTGGACCGACAGGAAGTGGTGACCACCGGCGGCGGCCTGAATCGCATCGGTAGCAATCTTGATGTTGCCGTCGGTACCATTCTTAAAGCCAATGGGAGCGGACAAGCCAGAGGCCAGCTCGCGGTGCACCTGGCTCTCGGTAGTGCGCGCGCCAATCGCGCCCCAGCTGATCAGGTCACCTAGGTACTGCGGGGAGATCACGTCCAAAAACTCGCTGCCCGCGGGCAAGCCCATGCGATTGATTTCAATCAGCAACTGGCGCGCAATGCGCAGACCTTCGTCAATGCGGAAGCTCTCGTCCAGGTAGGGGTCGTTGATCAGGCCCTTCCAGCCCACAGTGGTGCGAGGTTTTTCGAAGTACACGCGCATCACGATTTCCAGTGTGTCGGCGTACTTGGTGCGCTGCTCTTTGAGGCGGCGGGCGTAGTCCAGCGCGGCGGCGGGGTCGTGTATGGAGCAGGGGCCAATAATGACCAACAGGCGGTCATCCTTGCCCGCCATGATGCGGTGAATATTGCGCCGCGTATCGGTAATTAAGCCCTCCACCGGCGTGCCGTGGATGGGGAAGAAGCGGATGAGGTGCTCAGGAGGTGGCAACACGGTAATGTCCTTGATACGTTCGTCGTCGGTCTTGCTGGTGCGGTCGGCGCTGTGGCCGGTGTGCGCATACCAAGACTCGGTGGCCGATGTAGGTTTTGCAGTCATGTCGAGAACTCCTAAGGCAATGAAATCAAGTCAAAAAAGGCATAAAAAAACCGCCGGGCTGCCGGCGGTTCTTGGAAAGATCAGGACGTTTTGTCAGGTACGTTCAGAACTCTCTACCGCCGCAGGCGCTGGAGAACCAAAAGTAGCTAAAGTAAAAACGGGCTGAGCTCATGGCGCTAACTGTAGCACAGACGGCAACTAGGCCAAAATTTCAGCCAACAAATTAGGCCGTCCCGCCGACAGTCAAGCCATCAATGCGCAGCGTAGGCTGCCCCACGCCCACCGGTACGCTCTGGCCTTCTTTGCCGCAGGTGCCTACTCCGCTGTCGAGCTTCATGTCGTTGCCGATCATGCTGACACGCTTCAGGCTCTCGGGGCCGCTGCCCACGATGGTGGCGCCTTTGACGGGGTATTGGATCTTGCCGTTTTCCACCCAATAGGCCTCGGAGGCAGAGAACACAAACTTGCCACTAGTGATGTCCACCTGCCCGCCGCCAAAGTTGGTGGCGTACAGGCCTTTTTTGATGCTCTTCACAATTTCTTGCGGGTCTTTGTCGCCGCCCAGCATGTAGGTGTTGGTCATGCGCGGCATGGGCACATGGGCGTAACTTTCGCGCCGGCCATTGCCGGTGGGGGCTACGCCCATCAAGCGGGCGTTCATGGCGTCCTGAATGTAGCCTTTCAAGATGCCGTCTTCAATGAGCACATTGCGCTGGCTCACGTTGCCTTCGTCGTCCACGTTGAGCGAACCACGGCGGTCGGCAATGGTGCCGTCGTCCAACACGGTCACGCCCTTGGCGGCTACGCGCTCACCAATGCGGCCGCTAAAGGCACTGCTGCCTTTGCGGTTGAAGTCGCCTTCCAGCCCATGGCCCACGGCCTCGTGCAGCAAGATACCGGGCCAGCCAGAGCCCAGTACCACGGTCATCTCACCCGCCGGGGCGGGGCGTGCGTCCAGATTGGTGAGTGCGGCATGCACGGCTTGGTCCACATACTGGCTGATTTGAGCGTCGTCAAAATACGCCAGCCCGAAGCGACCACCACCGCCACTCGACCCCATTTCGCGGCGGCCTTTTTGCTCCGCAATTACGGTAACAGACAGGCGCACCAAGGGGCGTACATCGGCGGCCAAGGTGCCGTCCGCGCGGGCCACCAGCACTACGTCGTATTCGCTGGCCAGCCCGGCCATCACCTGAATCACGCGCGGGTCTTTGGCGCGGGCCAGGCGCTCGACCTTGCCTAACAACTCCACCTTGGTGGTGCTGTCCAGCGTGGCGATCGGGTCCAGACCACCATACAGAGAGCGTGCGCTTGCTATTTTTTTAGTAGCTGCGTGCGCACGTTTATTTTGGGCTGCACTGGATATTGTTCTTACAGTGCGGGCTGCATCCAGCAGGGACGCCTCAGAAATATCGTCCGAATAGGCAAAAGCAGTTTTCTCGCCGCTCACAGCGCGCACGCCTACGCCTTGATCGATGCTAAAAGAGCCGGTTTTGACTATACCCTCTTCCAGGCTCCAGCCTTCAGACCGGGTGTATTGGAAGTACAGGTCAGCTTCGTCCACCTGGTGGGCCTTGATTTCGGCCAAGGCTCGGACCAAGTGGCTCTCATCCAGCCCAAAGGGGGTAAGCAGCAGGGATTTGGCTACGGCCAAACGTTCGATGGTGGGTTCGCGAGAGATCATGGAAGCATTCTAGTCAGTTGAGGAAAAACGTGTCTGCAGCCCAGGCGGCGGTCTTTCCCACAAACTTTCAGGACTGCACCAAGCGCTTGGAGTTGGAAATGGACATCAAAATTCCAATCGCCAGCCCCAAGGTCACCATGGCAGTCCCTCCATAGCTGATGAAGGGCAGCGGCACCCCCACCACCGGCAAAATGCCACTGACCATGCCCATGTTCACAAAGGCATAGGTAAAAAAGATCATGGTCACACTTGCGGCTAGCAGTCGGGAAAACAAGGTGGGAGCCATCAGGGCAATGGCCATGCCGCGCAAAATCAAAAAGAGGAAGGCCGCAAGCAGAAACACATTGCCCAGCAAGCCAAACTCTTCCGAATAGGCGGCAAAAATAAAGTCAGTGGTCCGCTCAGGAATGAACTCTAAATGCGTTTGTGTACCTTGCATAA
>JBIIYT010000302.1:0-3639 GCA_044346675.1 Rhodoferax sp.
ACCCAACCGCTGCCGCCCTGGCGTGGCTTGACCATGTGCCAGATTTCGTCAAACGACTCATCCTCTTGGGTGATCTCGTCACGAATCATTCCGTTAAAGCGCACGCTCACCAGGTAGCGGTCTGCATCTTCCTCTACTTCGATGACTTGGGCCTGAATGTTGATCACGTCGGTCTTTTGGGTCAACGTGCCGCGATCGGACAGCTCCATCTTCAGCTCGGCAAACATTTCAGGCGTGGTGAATTGGCGAATATCGTCCAAGTTGCCCGCATCATTGGCTGCTTGCAAGCGGATAAAGTTCACTTTCGCGTTGCGCTCGAAGGCGGCGGTGTCAAAGTCCGCAGGAATCCGGCTTGCATTGGCGCTCGCTGTACCAAGGCCTGAACCAATGCTTGCGCCAATACCCGATCCGATGGTGCTGCCTGTGTTAGCAGGCATCAACACTTTGTAGGCCGGGGCTTGGTGCGCGTCGCTGTTGCTGGGCTTGCCCGATGTGCCTGAGTTGACGGGCGCGTACTGCATGCCCCCTGGCCCCGTAGCGCTGGACTGCTGCGCAGCCGCACGCTTGCGCATAAAGAAGCCAATGGCCACCATGACCGCAACCGCCAACAAACCCATCATGAGCAAGGACGCCAACTCTTCACCAAAGCCCAAATGAGAGGCCAAGGCAGCGAGGCCTAAGCCTGCCGCTATCCCGGCAATGGGGCCCATCCACGAGCGAGAGGGTGCCGCAGCTGCGGCGCCAGCGCCTGCTGCGGGTGCTGCAGCGGCAGGCGCAGCGCTAGGCGCTTTGTCGGGTGTGGCTTGGCGTTGGGTGCCCATAGATTTGCCAGAACCCATGCGTTTGGCCGCCTCGGCCTCAAGCGCTACCGTAGACAGGCCCAGTGTAAAAACTACAGCCATAATCGAAAACAAGCGTTTCATAAGTATCTCCTTGATAGATGAACAACACGGGCTGACTATACGCCCTGAAATGCCCATTAAAAAGCAGCATTACTTAGATTTATATTTCGGAAAATACTGAGTGTATTTTTGAAAGTCCGACTGACTAAAAGCGCCCTTGTGGGGGTGAAGCGATAGTGGCAGGATGAGGCGCAAGTAGCACCCCAGAACCCGTTTAGGGATGAAATGTTCTTGTTTTTACGAACTTTGCCGAAGAATTTTGCAGAACAACTAAGAATATATGGAGGCTACACTGGGCGCACAAAATCACTTTGCACAATGCCTTTTCGGCGCTTGTCAAAGCAAAACACCGTTAAACGGTCGCTAATTTTTAACTTGTAAGGTATTTATGCAAACTATTGCACCCTTGTGGCTTTGGGCCACCTTTGTTGGCATCGTATTGGTGTCGCTCTTTGTAGACTTCGTCGTGCTCAAGAAGCAGGGCGCACATGACATTGGTGTCAAAGAGGCGTTGAACTGGTCACTCATCTGGATTGCACTGAGCTTTCTGTTCAATGCTCTGTTTTGGTGGGCGGTGAAAGACACGACGGGGTCGGTTGAAATCGCCAACACCAAGTCGCTAGAGTTTCTGACGGGCTATTTGATCGAAAAATCGCTAGCGGTAGACAACATCTTTGTGTTTCTGTTGATCTTTACCTACTTCGCGGTGCCCACAGAGTTCCAAAAACGCGTGCTCATGATTGGCATTATTGGTGCCATTGTGCTGCGCACCATCATGATTTTGGTGGGTGGTTGGTTGCTGGCCCAGTTCCACTGGATTTTGTATGTGTTCGGTGCGTTCTTGATACTCACTGGCGTGAAGATGTGGTGGGCCGCTGGCCAAGAGCCAAGCTTGGATGACAACCCTGCTCTCAAACTGCTGCGCAAGTTGCTCCCGGTGAGCAAGAACTACGACGGTGAGAAGTTCTGGACGGTGGAAAACGGCAAGAAAATTGCCACTCCGCTGTTCATGGTGATCTGCCTGATTGCGCTCACCGACGTGATTTTTGCGGTGGACTCTATCCCCGCCATTTTTGCGATTACCAGTGACCCGTTCATTGTGCTCACTAGCAATGTATTTGCCATATTGGGGCTGCGGGCGATGTACTTTTTGTTGGCTGCGGTGGCCAACAAGTTTCACTTGCTCAACTATGGTTTGGCGATTATTTTGGTCTTCATCGGTACTAAGATGTGCTTGATCGATGTGTACAAAATCCCGGTGCTTGTCTCACTAGGGGTGGTGGTGGCGATCTTGGCCTTAACCATGGTGCTAAGCGTGCGCACCGCCAAGCGTTAACCTGGCGCTGCAGGCTTGGGTGAAAAAAAAGGGGGCGGCAGAGCCAAACTGGCTCAGTTTGCCCAAGCCTTGTGCAAGTTAAATAGGCTAATGCAGGTAATGAGCCCGCCCACCAGCATCAGCAACACTTTGGCACGCAGGTGCTTGGTCATCAGGGCTGCAAATGGCGCAGCCACCAAGCCACCCAGTGCTAACCCTGCCACCAGTATCCATACGGTTTGGTCCAGGATAGACATGAACGAGGCAGCTACGGTCACGGTCAAAAAGAACTCGGCCAAATTCACGGAGCCAATAGTGGTGCGGGGGTCGTTGCCGGCCCCCACCAAAGAGGTGGTCACAATCGGCCCCCAGCCGCCGCCGCCCGTGGTGTCCATCAGCCCACCCACAAAAGCCAAGGGAACGACTTTGCGCGTTTGAATACTGCGTTGCGCGCGAACGCGGCGAAACGCTTTGGCAAATACATAGATGCCCATGAGAAGCAAGTAGGCGCTGACAAAGGGTTTGAGCACCGCTCCATCGATCTGGCCCAAGATGTATACCCCCACCAGTGCCCCCACCACACCCGGCAGCAGCAAGCTCAAGAACAGTCTTTTATGCACATTGCCCAGCCGCAAGTGCGAAACGCCAGAAACACCGGTGGTAAAAACTTCTGCGAGATGCGTAGCACCACTGGCCATGGCGGGTGGTGCCCCTGCAGCCAGCAGAAAACTGCTAGACGTGATGCCATAGGCCATACCCAAAGCGCCGTCAATGGCCTGCGCGATGAGTCCTACGGCAACAGCGGTCCAAAACAGCGGGTCATGCAGCGTTTGTTCGATGAGGTCGAAGCCATTGTGGGTGTGGCCTCCCGCAAACAAGCGGTAGCCCAAATACACCACCAGTCCTGTCAATACCCCCAGCACGCCAAAACTCAAAATACGAATTGCAGGGCGCTCAAAGGCATGGGTCACCTCATACTCCACGGGAGGCAATGCCAAGGCATCGTGTTCCGGGTTGGGTGTTGGGTGGTCTAGATCAATGTGGCGAATCTTCATGGCGTGCGGTCAAAAAAGTTGCGCCATGGTAGTGGCCTAGCCTGCAATGTCCAAAGACATCTTTGTTATTCGCTTATAGCGCCGGCTGCAACAAGCGCTGTACCAAGGGGTGCTGCACCTTTTTCTCGGTTCCAATGGCAAAGAACTGCTCGCTAACCCCCTCGCAAGGGCCTAAGCGTTGCACGGCGTAATAGGCCAGCAAGTCATCATGCACCCATTCAGCGGCAGGAAACACCCCCATACCGCTGGCCCCAAAGGTTTTAAGCAAAGCGCTGTCGGCAAACTCACCCACCACGCGCGCGCGTATGGCGCGCTGCTCAAACCACTGCTCTAAACGGTTGCGCACGGCGGTGTTCGCAGTGGGCAG
>JBIIYT010000035.1:0-11855 GCA_044346675.1 Rhodoferax sp.
AGCGGGTTTGCCACGGTAACTGGATCAGACTCTTTGGAGATGAGCACCCTGCAGGCCTCAATCAAGGTGCTCTCGGGTGCTGCTTCGGGACGCGAGGTTCCCCTGACCAAGGTAGTCACCACGATTGGTAAGCCCGGGGTTGCAGTAGCCGCCATTACCCGGCGCAAGCAGGGCTTTGTAGTGCACCACGTAGAAGGCGCTGGCAACCCTATGCTCAATGGTGCCCCTATCAGCGAGGCGCCCATGCCTTTGAAGAATGGCGATGTGATTGAGCTTGCCGGTACACAAATGCAGTTTATTCAGGCCTGATGGGCCCTGCTCTAGACGCTTAGCGTTTTGTCAATCAACCCTAGGGGCGATTTTTGACCTCTATCGCAAGGCACTGGCCTCGGATTTTGGTAACTTTGTTGCCTGTGGTTTTTGCCCTGCTGCATGCAGCCGAAGTCGTCCACATAGGTGTCTTCAATAGACTGGACGACCTCATCTACGATGCGCGTTTGCGCGCCACGAGCCCCAAGACACTGGATCCGCGCATTGTCATCGTCGATATTGACGAGAAAAGCCTAGCCGATATAGGACGCTGGCCCTGGGGTCGTAACCATCTAGCCCAACTTACCAACACACTGTTTGAGCAACAGCAAATTGCGTTGTTGGGCTTTGACGTGGTATTTGCCGAGGCCGACGAAAGCTCGGGTTTGGCCCGCTTAAATGAGCTGGCGCGCAATGAACTGAAAGACCAGGCAGGCTTTGCTGAGCGCTTGCGCCAGCTTCAGCCGGCTTTGGACTTTGATGGGCAGTTTGCCAAGGCGTTGGAAAACCGACCTGTGGTGCTCGGTTATTACTTTAGCAATGAAGCGCTTGGAAATCAGGTCGGGGTTTTGCCCGAGCCGGTGCTTCGCAAAGAAGCGCTGCAGGGCCGCAGTATCAAGGCCACTTCGTGGAATGGCTTCGCCTCGAACATTTCCCCACTTGCTAAAGCCGCTCCCGCGGCGGGCTCCTTCAACATGATTGCCGACGCCGATGGAGTCGTAAGGTCGCTGCCCTTGCTTGCTGAGTACAAGGGGCACTACTACGAGTCTTTGGCACTTGCCATGTTCCGAGTTTATGCGGGTGCACCCACTGTGAAGCTGGGTTTCAGCAACGACCCATTTTTATCTCGCAATGCGCAGGTTGTAGATCGTGTACTGCTAGCGCGGGCTGACAAAGCTTTTGGAATACCTGTAGACAAGCGCTTGGCAGCCTTAGTGCCTTACCGTGGGCCGGGGGGAGCGAGTGGGGGGTCTTTTCAGTACATTTCGGCAGCCGATGTTCTAGCTAAGCGGATACCACCTGGGAGCTTGAAAAACAAAATTGTTTTAGTGGGAACCACTGCGCCGGGTTTGTTGGATTTGCGGGTTACGCCTGTCGGTGAGGTCTACCCTGGCGTGGAAGCCCATGCCAACGTGATTTCGGGTTATCTGGATGGCAACATGTTGGTCAAGCCGGACTACGAGATGGGTTACGAAGTAATTCTGCTATCCATGGCGGGTCTGATATTGGCGTTGGGTCTGCCGCTGCTGTCAGCTACCCGAGCCGTGGCTTTGAGCGCAGGGGTCGTAACCGTGCTGGTGGCAATGAACTCTTGGCTGTATCTTTCCCATGGTTTGGTGTTGCCATTGGCTACTGGTTTGGCCATGGCCTTGACGGCGTTTGCATTGAACATGAGCTATGGCTATTTGGTAGAAAGCCGCTCTAAGCGCGAGCTAGCCCACCTATTTGGAACTTACGTACCGCCCGAATTGGTGGACGAAATGGTGAAAGAACCTAGCGCCTACAGCATGAAGGCGACCAGCCGCGAGCTTACCGTCATGTTTTGCGACATGCGCGGCTTTACCAAGATGTCGGAAAACATGGAGCCCGTGCAATTGCAACAGCTGCTCACGGGAGTGTTCAGTAGGCTTACCAAGATCATTCGCGCTAACCAGGGCACTATCGACAAGTACATGGGAGACTGCGTCATGGCGTTTTGGGGCGCTCCGGTGGAGACCACCCAGCACGCTCACTTGGCGGTTAAATCTGCCATGGAGATGGCCAACGCCATGCGCGATATCAACGCTGAGCATCGTGCCAAAGGCTTGCCCGAAATAGGCGTAGGCATTGGCTTAAACACTGGCACCATGTGTGTGGGCGACATGGGCTCGGACATTCGACTAAGCTACACCGTGATCGGCGATGCGGTCAATCTGGGCTCACGGCTAGAAGGCCTGTCTAAGCAATATGGGGTGGACATTGTGGTGAGTGAGGCCACTCGCAAGCTAGCCCCCGATTTCGCGTGGCAAGAGCTAGACCGCGTGCGGGTCAAAGGCAAAGACCAGGCTGTGGCCATATTTTGGCCGGTGGCACCGCTAGACCGCCTAGGCCCGCAGGCCAGCGCAGAACTCAAAGCGTGGGCGCTCTTTCTAAAAACCTACCGCACCCAGAATTGGGACCTGGCAGAAGTACAGCTCATTAACTTAATGGGCGTGAATGAAAAAAAATACCTTTACCAACTGTATTCGGAACGGGTAGGCTCTATGCGGCAGTTGCCATTCGATCCTGAATGGGACGGAGCTACCAATTTCGAAACCAAGTGAGGGCTTGCCGTGAAAGTACGTGTGCTTGGGTGCTCTGGCGCCATTGCCAAAGATTGCAGAACGACATCGTTTCTGATGGACGCTGACTTGCTGGTAGATGCTGGCACCGGCGTGGGTGACCTCAGCCTCGAAGAGATGCGCCGCATCGACCATGTGTTGCTCACCCACTCCCACCTCGACCACGTGGCTGCATTGCCCTTGATGGTGGACGCCATAGCCGCGTACCGCAAATACCCGCTCAAAGTCTATGCCCTGGCGGGCACCATTGCCGCACTGAAGGCCCATATTTTCAACAACGTGATTTGGCCCGATTTCAGTGTCATCCCCACGCCACAAGCCCCCTTTGTGAGTTTTCATGAAATTGAAGTGGGTCAAGCCTTGCAGTTTGGGTCTAAGTTTGTTGAGGTGCTGCCTGCCGTGCACACGGTGCCTGCGGTGGGTTATGCCATTACCGCGGGTAGTGGTTGCTGGGTATTTACGGGCGATACCGAGCGCAACCCGGCCTTGTGGGCCCGTGTGAATCAGCTCAACGTAGCTATGTTGGTCATTGAGACCGCGTTTAGCAACCGTGAGAAAGATCTCGCCCGGCTCAGTCTGCACCTCTCGCCCGTGGTGCTCGCCCAAGAACTGGACTATATTGCCAAGGGTAAAAACTACCCCATCTACATCACCCATACCAAGCCCGCCGAGACCGAGCAAATCATGGAAGAGATACAAAGGTTTGACCAAACCCTGCCCTTTGGTCCCCACGTGACCCACGACATACGCTGGCTGCGCGCAGGCCAGGAGTTTGAGATATGAGCAGACTCACCCCCACCAACAAATTGACCGAGCAGGCTTTTTATGAGTCTCAAAAGCTGCCATCCAAAAACCGCGGCCTCACCTTTGAGGCGCTTTTTTACCGCCAGTTACATCAGGTTACCGCGCGCATTCACGACACAGAAAATCTTGAGCAAATCATGCTGGAGACCAGCCAAGACATCTGTAAGCTGCTCAACGCAGACCGGCTCACGCTGTACGCTGTCAACGACGACCAGAGCGCCATCGTCTCCAAGATAAAAACCGGGCTCAACAGCACGGGCGACATCAAACTTCCCATCACCCCCCAAAGCATTGCCGGCTATGTGGCGTTTAGCAAGCAGCCGCTCAATTTGGCCGATGTGTACGACGAAGACGCGCTGCGCCAAATTCACCCGCAACTTGCGTTCTTAAAGCTGGTGGACAAGCGCTCGGGCTACCGCACCAAGCAAATGCTGGTGGCCCCCATTTTGGATGGCAACAACCTGCTGGGTGTGCTGCAAGTTATCAACCACAAAAGCGAAGAGCCTTTTGGCGACTTGGAGGTAGACGGCGTCAACGAGCTCTGCAAAACACTGGCCACCGCCATACGCCAGCGCGCCCAAAAGCCCGATGACGTATCGCGAAGGCGCGCCAGCAAGTACGACGGCTTGGTGGCAGACGGCGTGCTTACCCAAGACGAGCTCAACCAGTGCATACAAGATGCGCGCAAGGAGGGTGGCACCGTCGAGCACCTGCTGATGGCCAACTTCAAGATCAAGCCCTCGCAAATAGGCCCTTCTTTGTCCAAGTTTTTCGGGGTGCCCTACGAGGCGTTTTACCCCGCGCGCATCCGCTCCGAAATGCTGCACGGCGTCCTCAAGCGCGAGTTCATCGAAGAGCAGGGCTGGATCCCGATAGAAGAATCGCCCGAAGGCTTGGTCATCATGTGCAAAGACCCCGAGGCCGTGCGCGGCTCGCGCGTGGTGCCCCAAGTGTTTCCACGCACGGCCAAGTTTGCCTACCGGGTCACCACCCAAACCGAGTTTGAAGAAACGCTGGCCCAGCTCTTTGGCGCGGCCGCAGACAGCAGCACCATTGACCAACTGTTGGCCGACATGGACGGCGGCCCCATTGACGATGGCACTAATGACGATTCGCTAGAGTCTGCCGCCGCCGACAACGAGCTGGTGAAGTTTGTCAACAAAGTCATTATTGACGCCTACAACCAAAAGGTGTCCGATATCCACATTGAGCCTATGCCGGGCAAGTTCAAAACCGGCATTCGCTTTCGCGTAGACGGCACGCTGCAGCCCTATATTGAAGTGCCAGCGCATTTTCGCCAAGCGATGGTCACGCGCCTCAAGATCATGTGCGACCTGGACATATCTGAGCGCCGCAAGCCCCAAGACGGCAAGATCAAGTTCAAAAAATACGGCACTCTTGATATTGAGTTGCGCGTTGCCACCATACCGTCTGCCGGTGGGGTGGAAGACGTGGTTATGCGGATATTGGCGGCGGGCGAGCCCATACCGCTAGATAAACTGGGCCTTACCCCCCACAACAAAGCGCGCGTAATTAGCACGGTAGAAAAGCCCTACGGTCTGTTTTATGTGTGCGGCCCCACCGGCTCCGGCAAAACCACCACGCTACACTCCATCCTCAAGCACCTCAACACGCCCGACACCAAAATCTGGACCGCAGAAGACCCGGTAGAAATTACCCAAAAAGGCCTGCGCCAAGTGCAGATTAACCGCAAAGCGGGCATTGACTTTGCCCTCATCATGCGGGCCTTTTTGCGGGCGGACCCCGACATCATCATGGTGGGCGAGTCGCGCGACAAAGAAACCGTGGCCATGGGGGTGGAAGCGTCCCTCACCGGGCACTTGGTGTTCTCCACCCTGCACACCAACTCGGCGCCCGAGTCCATTACCCGGCTCTTGGACATGGGCATGGACCCCTTTAATTTTGCCGATGCGCTCTTAGGCATTTTGGCCCAGCGCTTGGCCAAAAAGCTGTGCGACTGTAAAGAAGCCTATGTGCCTGATGCGGATGAGCTACGCCTTTTCACCGCCGAATACGCCGAAGAGCTCAAACACTCCACCGCCTGGAAGGTCGACTACGCGGGAGAGACTAAGAAGCTCATTGCCAGTTGGACCAATGTGTACGGCGTGGACGGCAAGCTCAACTTTTACCGGCCTGTGGGCTGCGACAAGTGCAACAAAACCGGCTACAAAGGCCGCATAGGTTTGCACGAGCTGCTCATTGCGGATGATGGCATCAAGAAGCTCATCCAAGAGCGCGCCCGTGTTGCCGAGATATTTGCCGCTGCGGTAGAGGGCGGCATGCGCACCCTGAAGATGGACGGCATGGAGAAGATCATGATGGGATTGACCGACATCAAGATGGTGCGGTCAGTGTGTATTAAGTAAGTAGGCGAAGATTCAAAAAATGACAAAATTGTCACACGAACTGGCTCGCTTGCGCCAATTTGTCGGCCAAGCTGACCATATCTGCCCAATTGGGGTAACCCTGCATGGTTTTTTTGGGTTTGGCTGCCAAGCTGGTATGGCATGAAAACTGCTTAAAGGTAGTCCCTGTGTTTTTTTCTTAACAAATTAGGAGTTTTAAATGAAGCGTTCTCTACAAAAGGGTTTTACCCTGATCGAATTGATGATCGTGGTGGCGATTATCGGTATTTTGGCTGCCGTTGCTTTGCCTGCTTACCAAGATTACACGATCAGAGCCCGTGTGACAGAAGGGCTGGCGCTTGCTGGCGCTGCTAAACTAGCAGTTACAGAAAACGCGTCCACTGGAGCGGCGGATTTGGCTGCTGGTTACGGCGGCCACACGCCAACTAGGAGCGTTTTGGCAATGAGCCCAGCGCCTGCAGTGTTAAATTCTGCGACGCCAACTGAACTCAACGCCACATTCACAACTGCCAACTCCGGCGGAATTGGAATCGCTACTGCAGGTCATATTTCAATTGGCTTTACTACAAATGTTGCACCGGCTGCTGGAAACAGACTGGTTCTAAACGCAACTACGAACGGTGCGGCACTCACCCCAGGAACCCCCCCAGCGGGTGTTGTGCGCTGGGATTGTTACGCTCAAGGCGTGACGACACGTGCCACTCTTGCGGTTGTTGGTGGTCCAACTTTGCTTCCAAAGTTTGCGCCTGCCGAGTGCCGTTGAACTGGTATTTGTCAAGGTTTTTAAAAAAAAGCGCTTCGGCGCTTTTTTTATGGGCGTCAAGTGGTTCGCCGTATGGATGTGTTCTACATGCTCTGAAAGTAAATCGCGGTTACCCTGCTGACGTGGCGACATGTGTCACTCTTGCGGTTGTTGGCGGTCCAACTTTGCGGCCTAAGTACTCGCTTGGCGTTTGGCGTTTGGCGTTTGGCGTTGAGTAAAATGCATTGAGTTCGCCGTTGGTGTATGTGCCAAATTCAACTAACTTGTTAACTCGTCAACAATGATTGCCATCCATAGATTAAATCGACGCTATCGGGACGCTGCCAGAGCTGCAGCCATTCACTTGATAGTGAGCCTTGTTGTTGCTCTTGGCGTGGCAGTTTTTGTTTTTGGCATTTGGTATCCATTTCCGTACAGAGAATTGTCCGGGGGACGTGAACTTTTTCTGCTGGTCATGGTGGTGGATATAGTTTGCGGGCCAATTTTGACTTGTGTGCTGTTTGACAAGTCAAAGCGACCGCTCGAATTATGGAGAGATCTTTGCATGGTAGCGCTGATACAACTAGCAGCGCTAGCTTACGGGCTGTGGACTGTTCACGAGGCCAGACCTCTGTACTTTGTTCTAGAAGTAGACCGTTTTAAAGTGATCGCTGCGCCTGACCTCAGACCTGAAGCGCTGGAAGAGATCGCTATTTTGCCGCCATCCTTAAAACCGCATTTTTTTGCTGGACCACAAATCGTTGCTTTGCGTGAATCTGCAAATGAGCTTGAAAGACAAGAGGTACTCATGGAGTCGCTTGCGGGAGGGCGGGACTACTCAGAACGGCCCGCATTCTACATTCCCTACGCAAGCGCACCGGCGAACAAACTACTGGCACGCGCAAAGCCGCTTCACCTGTTTTTACAAAAGCATCCGGCCCAAACAGCGGCTGTGTTGAGATTGCTTGATAAAGACAGTGTTAATGTCGATCAGCTGCTGTATTTGCCAGTCCTAGCAAGGCAAGATTGGATCGCTGTTTTGGACAAAGAGGCGCGTATTAAGGGTTATGTGAAAGGTGATGGTTTTTGACCCCACCCTTCAACTGGCTGGCTATAGCAAGCGCAGGTGCTGGCGAAAGGTGCCTACAAGAAAGTCGCGTGGGGTTGCTTGGCGGCTAGCCTGTTAATGATCGGCAATGCCGCGTCTTCGTCCAGAACAGGTCTTTTCGAGTTGGTATTTCTTTGTGCGTTGTGCGGCATGTGGGGGTAGTGGCGGAACTCCGCGCTGCGCTGGGTCCTGTGCTGCGCGGTACTGGCATACAGCATCGCTGCCTTTGCATTGCCCTACCTAGCGGGGCTTGATTTTTCCGTATACGGTATTGCCGCACGGTTAGGTCAAGATGAGGCTTGCAGTAGCCGCCTCACGCTGTGGTCCAACGTGCTGCACTTGATCGCGCAGAAACCCTGGCTGGGGCTGGGGCGAGCTGGACTACGCCCACAACCTGCCGCTGCAACTGGCCGTTGAGCTGGGTGTGCCGGTGGCGCTGCTGGTGTGTGGTGGTTTTGCCTGGAGGGTGCTGCGTCAAAAGGCGTGGGCTGAGCGCGATGCGACTCGGCAAATGGCTTGGGCCGTCGTCGCCGTCATCTTGTTGCACAGCATGCTCGAATACCCGCTGTGGTACGGGCCGTTTCAAATGGCGTTTGGCATTTGCCTGGTATTGACCGCTTATGCCGCTTGGGACTATCGCCGCATCAGTCAAATTTACCCGCAGCCAGAAGCGCGTGATGCGCAGTACCAAAGCGACACGCTTGGCAAAATCCGCGGCTCGTGGTTGTTTTCAGCGCAGGTTAGGTTTGCAGAATTGATGGTGACGCCCCTGTCAGCGTCCAGCGCCGACTGGGCATTCAGCACGGCAACAAGGCTGCTGCACTATGCGCCAGAGCCAAGGGTGGTCGAAAAACTGATCGAAAGTGCGGTGATGCTCGGACGCGATGAGGAGGCCCTCGCCTTCATCGCGAGATACCGTGCGGCCTTTCCCGAAGAACATAGCCAGTGGGCGAAGGCTAATGCAAAGGTTAATGCAAAACCCAACTCAAAACCCGTTTAGGCATTCACATAACTGCCTGATTTACCACCATGTTTTTCAAGCACCCGTACGTCTGTGATGGTCATGCCGCGGTCTACCGCCTTGCACATGTCGTAAATCGTCAGCAAAGCGATTTGCACCGCCGTCAGGGCCTCGATCTCCACCCCAGTGGGGCCTATGGTTTCTGCGGTTGCCGTGCAAACAATGCTGTTGGCCCCAGGGGCATCAGTGTGAACAGCTTCAAACTCTATAGCAACCCGCGTTAGCGCCAGCGGGTGGCACAAAGGGATGAGCTCGCTGGTCTTCTTGGCTGCCATGATGCCAGCCACACGGGCTATGCCCAGCACGTCGCCTTTTTTGGCCGTGCCCGCCTCAATAATGGCCAGCGTACCCGGCAGCATGTCTATGCGCCCGCGCGCCACGGCTATACGGTGTGTGGCGGGCTTGGCACCCACGTCTACCATGTGGGCTTGGCCTTGTGGGTCAAAATGCGAGAGTGTGGACATCGTGCCGCACATCATACGGCGCATACTACCGTGCTTGAGAAGGACCCAGCCATTTTGAAAATTGACACGAAGCGCTCTGTGCCCTTGACGCACGCTGCCCAGGCTGCCCTGGTGGTGCTAGCCCTGTGCGCTGCGCCTGGCAACTGGGCGCAAAACCAGCCTACAAGAACGCCAGCTCCCAGCGCTGCCTTGCCCAACTTGGGCGACGGTGCCGCCATGGCCCCCGCCGCCGAGCGGCGCTTGGGCGACCGTATTGCGCGTTCGCTGTACCGGGACCCCGACTATGTGGATGACCCCGTCATCATGGACTACGTGCAGGGCATATGGCAGCCTTTGCTGGCATCGGCGCGCCTGCGTGGCGAGTTGCCGCCCGAGTTGGACGAGGCCTATGCGTGGCAAATTTTGTTGGGGCGTGACCGCACGGTCAACGCTTTTGCGCTGCCCGGCGCGTATTTTGGTGTGCACTTGGGGCTGGTGGCGGTGGTGGGAAGCCGTGACGAGCTGGCGTCGGTCATGGCGCATGAGCTCAGCCACGTCACCCAGCGCCACATAGCGCGCATGATTGCGCGCCAAAGTGAGCAGGCCCCGTGGATGGTAGGTGCCATGATATTGGGCGTGTTGGCTGCCAGTAAAAACCCCGGTGCGGCCAACGCGATGATTGTGGGTGGCCAAGCGGCCTCTGTCCAAAGCCAGTTGAATTTTTCACGCGATATGGAGCGCGAGGCCGATCGCGTGGGCTTTGGTATTTTCTCCGACGCTGGCTTTGAGCAGCAAGGCTTTGTGGGCATGTTTGAAAAGCTGCAGCAGGCGTCGCGCCTGAACGATGCGGGCGGCTTTCCTTACCTGCGCAGCCATCCACTCACCACTGAGCGTATGGCAGATATGCAGGCGCGCATTGGCCCGCCCGATGTGGCGGTCAAGGGCGCAGGATTTACGGGCAACCCTACCGTGCACGCTTTGGTAGCGGCCCGCGCCAAGGTCTTGGCTAACGGGGCGGTAGATGCCTTGCGCACGTGGACTGCAGAGGCAGACCCCGTCCAGCTGGCCCGCCTAGCCCCGGCGCAGCAAGCGGGCGTGCTGTATGGGGCAACGCTGGCCGCGCTCAAGCTGCGCGACTATGCGGGTGCCACCGCTTTATGGAGCCGCCTAGACGCCGCCTTGCGCAGCGACGCAGCGGCTGCCCCCTATGCACGCTGGCTGCGCGCCGAGCTATGGTTGGCCCAAGGCAATGGTGCGAGTGCGCTGGCCACCTTGCAGGTAAAGCCACCCAAAGAAGCAGCAAGCCGCACCCGCACCGAACTGTTTTTGTTTGCCCAAGCGGCCACCCAAGCAGGCCAAGCCGCCTTGGCTACGCAAGACCTCCAGACCTGGGTGGCGGACCATCCGGGCGACGCACAGGCTTGGCAACTGCTGTCTAACGCTTACGTCGCGCAGCGCCGCGTCATTGCTGCGATTCGGGCCGAGGCCGAAGTGTATGTAGCCCAGCAAGACAACCCGGCGGCGCTGGCACGACTCAAAGCTGCGCAAGACATGGTGCGCAAAGGCGGCGCGGTGGCCGACCACTTTGAAGCGTCCATTTTGGACACCCGCACCCGCCAACTAGAACTGCTTGTTCGGGAACAAGCGCTCGAGCGCTAGGTTAATCACCATACCGGCGGCGGTGTACAGCACCGAGCCGATGAGTGCTGCCGCAAAACCTTGTACGGACACACCGTCCAAGATTTCGGCCGCCGCCCAAAATAGCAAGGCATTGATGACGAACAAGAATAGGCCTAGCGTGACAATGGTGACGGGCAGGGTAAGTATCACCAAAATAGGCCGTAGCACTGCGTTAAAGAGGCCGATGACCAAGGCGGCTATCAAAGCGGCGCCAAAGCTGTTGACCTCTACACCTGCGTAAAGGTGAGCTACGGCTAAAAGTGCAGCTGCATTGAGCAACCATTTTGCAAGGAGTTTCATGGTGCCAAAGCATAGCACTGCGCAGGCGGGCTATGATGCGCCTCCCCTTGCAAGCAATCTATAACCGATAGCGCGACGTTCGTCGCCCCCGAAGCACTTGGCCGGCATCCACATTACTGACATTGAATCCGCCATCAACTACTGGCGTGCCAAAGAGCCCTCGCCCGATGGCGTGGCCCTGCCTGCGCCCACCCGTGCCTTGGCCGAGGTGTATGCCTTGATGGTGTACTACCGCGAGAGTGAGGCCGATGAGTTCTCCATGCCGCCCAAGGCCCGAGATGCGTGGCTGCAGTGGTATGCCTCTACCCCAGACACCCCCTGCATTGCCATTTGCTCTACCAGCCAAGGTGACGCGTTGTGCAAAGGCTGCGGCCGCACGTTTGACGAGGTGCAACGCTGGCCTGAAATGCGCCCGGCAGAAAAGCGGGCCACTTGGCACCGTATCACTTCAGACGGCAGCGCTTGGCGCTTCAATAAATATGCCGAGCGGGCGGCAGAGCGGGCCACGCCTACTTTGAACGAGTCTATTTCCAGCGAATAGGCTCGATCTCTACCGTGTGCGCAGCGTCGCTCAGGGTGAGCACGCCTTCTTGCACGGTGGCTTGCAGCTGCATGCTGCGTTGTGCCAGAGGAATCAAGCCTTGCGAGGCCGCCGTGGGCACCCGAAACACGCTCAGGTTTTGGGGCCGGGCTAGCTTGGCCTCCATGGTGCGCCACCACACCTCCGCGGCGTGGTTAAA
>JBIIYT010000303.1:0-3633 GCA_044346675.1 Rhodoferax sp.
CGTAACGCATGTGCTGCGAGAAGTACAACACCGCTGTGCGTTTTGGGCCCCACTGGATGGGGAAGAACAATTCGTAGCTACCGTCGTACGCGGTGTAGCGGTGCTCTTTGGTTTGCCCCGCAAACACGGCCTGCATGTACTGCGCCTCGTCGGCACTTAAGGCTCGCACCAGGTCGATTTTGCTACTCTCGTCCCACGCATTTTTTTCGTTGTGAGAGTAATAGCGGCCCATCTCCAACACCACGGTGCGACCTTGTACCGTCTCTTGCAGCAACAGCGTGACCTGCGGAAACTGCTTGTTTTGCTTGCCCATCAATTGCAGCAAGCTTGCAGTTTTCGTAGCCAGTTCTTGCCCCCAAGGCAGCGCAGCCAAGGCGTTCAAGTCGCCACTGAAAGCAGTGGCCGAGGCCTGCGCATCTTGCAGCAAAAATCGCTCTTTTTTGATGCGCGTGTAATGGTCCCCCCCAAACAAACCCGCCGCTAGCAGCACCAACACCAGCGGCACCCCCACCAGCCAGCGGCGCGGTAAAGCGGATGCCGTGGTCGAATGTCCTGTGGCATTGCGCAGCGCCACATGCTGGCCAATTTTGTTGAGGTTCAAAATCACGTTCAGCACCAGCCCCCCACCCATAGCGCCCAAGAGCAAAGGCAGCCCGTACACAAAGCTTTCGGTCATGTGTTTGCCCGCCACCTTCAGGCCAAAAATGCTGCTCAAAGCCAATACAAAAAGCCATAACAGCAGCGCACAAAAACTCCACACCACCACACGGGTGGTCCACACAATGCCGGTTTCTTGGTTCATCGTTTTCCTTTGAAGTGGGTGACTGGGGTAGGCATCGGATTCAACGGGTCATACAGGTTGCCAGACAGCGGTCATTGAAAACCATTGGATTTTCTCTTCAACGTTGACGCTGTCCAGCACGCGGCACACGCCGCGAAGCGGAATTTTGCTGCTGCTCATCTGTGACGAACAACTTGTTAAGCCTCATTTGGCTAGGCCCCTCAAAGTGGTCGTCAACTCGGTTAGCCGGACCCAGACCTCGTCTGAAAACTCATTCACCTCTGTCACTTTGGCTGGGCTAGTGGACAACCCCTTCGGCAAGGCGACGTACCTTGTGGGAACTAAGACTCCGTCTTGATACTTGAATTTCGAAACCCAAGGAACCTTCAGCGCCCCGTTTCCGCTGTGCATAACAGTGTTCCTGAGAAGCTTGGGACCGCACCAAGTCTGGATTTTCGCTCGTACATCCAGTTGCATCGAATTCGAGCTCATCATCGGTTCATGCGTGCGGGGTGCCTTGACCAAAAACAGAATATAACGACCACCAATTTCGTACCCGTAGAAGTTTCCAAATTCGATCTTCTCGCCTGTAGTACTGCCTTTAAATGCTTCAAGAACTCGGGCGGCGTACTTCGCACCGCAAGAGTCATCCCCAACGCCGAGCATTTCACCACTAGTCACTTCTACGAAGGCGACCAAGTCGGCCTCCTGAAACAAGTCAGTCAGATTGATACGCGCTAATGTTGTAGCGTAGCTCCACTGAGCGCAAAGCGCATACATCATGACTACGAGCAGCAGACGGCGCATCATGAGCTTTAAATTCGGCGATGAACGGGCGACAACGGCGCACTGCGCTTCGAAGAATGGCGACAACACAAGTCGCCGTTGGCGATCCGATCGATCAACATGTTATCCATCATGCCTCGTTAGCGCAGTTCATCCATTTGGCGGCGGAGTTCCTCGATTTCCTCAAGTGCTTCAGAGAAGGCCCTCGCCCCCGAAGGGCTTCCACCACCCTCGTACTTGTTGCGCGTTTCCTCGTACGTCTTCAGAATTAACAGCATCTCCGCGCAGAGCAGTTTCAGCCCCGCGCGAGCTGCCGAAGTAGGAAGCCTATCAAGGTCGTACAGCGCCCTTTGCAGTACACCGTCCAGGTGCCCGATATATTCCACGCCGAGAAGCACCGAGGGACCAGACTGCCCACGAATCGACACAATTGCACCATCGTCCCCTTGCTCCAGTACGGCGAGTTCTTCGTATTGTTTCAGCATTGATGTTCGAACGATGAGGGATAACATGATGTTGCCGAGTCGAATATGCCCGACCCCTGTCGGATATTCCGGGCTTCAAAATTCATGGGAAACCGCTTGCTGCAAAGGTTTGGCTTGCACATACTATTTTTATAAAAAGTTATAAATTTTTTCATGAAACCCGACTCCCTTGTGCCGCGCTGCCAGCGTTTGCTTAACTCGGTGCGCGAAGTTATTCGTGGAAAGCACTATAGCGCACGCACTCAGCTGCGAAAACCAGCTAGTCCCCGTCACCCCTGCAACAACTGCCGCAGCACAAACGGCAGTATGCCCCCGGCGCGGTAGTAGTCCACCTCCACAGGCGTGTCTATGCGCAGCAGCACGGTGTGGGCGCTGCGGCTGCCATCTGCACGGGTGATGACGAGCTGGGCATCGCTTTGTGGGGTGAGGTTGGCATCGGGCACCACGTCTATGGTCTCGTTGCCCGTGAGTCCCAGGCTTTGCCAACTGGTACCGGGCTTGAACTGCAGCGGCAGCACACCCATGCCCACCAGGTTGGAGCGGTGGATGCGCTCAAAGCTTTGGGCGATGACGGCCTTAATGCCCAGCAGCTGCGTGCCCTTGGCAGCCCAGTCGCGACTCGACCCGGTGCCATATTCCTCCCCCGCAAACACCACGGTGGGCACGCCGTCGGCCATGTATTGCATGGCGGCGTCGAAGATAGCCATGGTGCGGCCCAGGTTGGGCCCCGCGTGTTGATAGAGGGTGACACCGCCCTCTTCGCGCGAGCCATCTGCCTTGGGAGACATCATTAGGTTTTTGATGCGCACGTTGGCAAAGGTGCCGCGCACCATCACATCGTGGTTGCCTCGGCGTGCGCCATAGCTGTTGAAATCTGCCTTGGCCACGCCGTGCTTCACCAACCATTGGCCTGCGGGGGAGCTTTCTTTAATGGAGCCTGCTGGGGAGATGTGGTCGGTGGTGATGGAGTCGCCAAACAGCGCCATGATGCGCGCGCCGTGCACTGCTTCGCTCCCTGCGCCACCAGCTACTGAAGCAAGAGCAAATCCGTCAAAGAACGGGGGCTGTGCAATGTAGGTACTGGCGGGCCAGGTGTAGGTGTTGCCACTCACGCCCTTCACTTTTTCCCACAGCTTGCCGGGCTCAGACGCAATGCGGGCGTAGTTCTCGCGGAAGGCTTTGCCGTTCATGGCGAACTTCATCAGCGCGTGAATCTCGTCGCTGCTGGGCCAGATGTCGCCCAGGTACACGGGGCGCAACTCGCCGTCTTTACCCCTGCCCTGCCCCACGGGCTGGGTCATCAGGTCCACCATCACATTGCCTGCAATGGCATAGGCCACCACCAGCGGCGGGCTGGCCAAGAAGTTGGCTTTGAGGTTGGGGTGAATGCGCGCCTCAAAGTTGCGGTTGCCGGACAGAACCGCGGCGCACACCAAATCGTTTTTGGTAATGACTTCGTTCAACTCTGGGGCCAGGTCACCCGCATTGCCTATGCAGGTGGTGCAGCCGTAGCCTGCGAGTGCAAAGCCGAGTTTTTCCAAGTAGGGCAGCAAGCCAGCCTCAGTCAAATACTCGGTCACG
>JBIIYT010000304.1:0-3622 GCA_044346675.1 Rhodoferax sp.
GCGTGTCCGAGCTGGCAGCCCAGTTCGACGCTGGTTGGACCTACCTGAACAAAACCACGCCGGGCTGGGAAGACGGCCACTGGGACCCTTACCCATGGGCCATCTTGGGCACCGTAGCGGCCATGCGGGGACAACTTGCGCTGGCGCGCACGCAGCAGGCTTCGATAGAGAAAAAGTTCGTCAGCAGCCGCGCAGTGGTCACCATCAATGAGCTGGGCTTTTACCAGCGCACCAAGTCCATCTTGGCGGGCAACCCTGCGGTCTAAGTTGGTGGTGTCAGTGAGTGGTCTAGGGCTGGGTGGGCCAGCACACTGAATCATCGCCCGGGCAGGTTCAACATCCCTCGGTCGCGCTGCACTTGGGCATGACACAAGCGCGCAGCAAGGTGCCCTATCGACCATTCCGTAGCCAACCGTTTGCTCGCTGCACTCAGCAGCGATGACCGCCAGCGCCTGCTCTCCAGCGCAGAGCTGCTCGAACTCCCGGTTTCGCGCCCGCTCGGCTCCGCTGGCAGGCCGCTGGCGCATGCGTGGTTTCCCACATCTTGCATCATCTCCATCTTGGCCAAGCCCGCCCATTACCCTTCGTTTGACGTGGGGATGATTGGCTACGAGGGCGTTTTCAGCGCGGGC
Organism: Rhodoferax sp.; assembly: GCA_044346675.1. Lineage (GTDB taxonomy): Bacteria > Pseudomonadota > Gammaproteobacteria > Burkholderiales > Burkholderiaceae_C > Allorhodoferax. The sequence continues at coordinate 633 of JBIIYT010000304.1, forward strand.
TGCGCGCAGGGCGAGAGCACATCCGCCTTTGATGCGGTGGTGACCAGCGAGGGCCAAGCTTGGCGCGTGAAAGCCCACGACCTGGCTTGCCACGGCCAACGCAGCCCAGCGTTGAGCGCGCTGCTCAGCCGCTTCTTGTCGGTAGAGCTGGCCCAACTGGGCTTGCTGGTAGCCTGCGGGCGCTACCACAGCCTCTTGCAGCGGCTGGCGCGCTATTTATTAATGAGCCAAGACCGCTTGCGCGCCCCTGACATTCTTATCACCCAAGGTGCGCTAGCCCAAGTGCTGGGAGAGCGGCGGCGCGCCAGCGTAACCGTGGCTGCGGGGGCGCTGCAAAAGCGCGGCTTCATACGCTACACCCGCGGCCACATCTTGGTGCTAGACCGCAATGGCCTTTTGGACACCACCTGCGCCTGCTGCGCGCAAGGGTGGACTATGTACAAAAACCTGATGGGGGATGCGGCAGAAGATGCGCGGCGGGTCTGAGAGCCTTGGTGGCTTTTTACCGCGCGCTAAAAGGCGCAGAGACTTGTGATTCTCTGCAGCACAAGACCCGTGCGCGTGCTTTGTGAAACTATGCCCGGCAGCACGTTGGTGAAATCGGGGTGCTTCAAAAGGCCCCGAAAGGTAAGCGCTACAAAGTCGCGAACATCCGGTGGTGCTAAGGTCATATCGCCAATGAATTCACGTGCAAAGGCAAGTGAAGGATGAAATAGGCCGCAGGCGCTTTTGGATAGTGCGTGAGAAGCTATCAAAACAGTAGCCAATTCATTCTCGCATGATCGGCACTTGCGAACCACGTGCAGCCAAAACCACCGCCTTGTGCAACAGCCCGGTGTCTGCCTGCACCAGATCAACGGCCGTCACCTTTTTGGTCCGATCAATACCCGCACCGAACAGGCACACGCAGCTATGGGTGGCGTGCTGTGCCGATGCATACAACACACCATGCATGCCCTGTTGCCTGCACGCGGCGGCAAACGCCTGACTCGTCTCATAGCGCATGGACTGCAACACCGGGTAATGCGCCTCCAGCCCGCGTAAGTCCACCAGCCGCAGCGGAGCGCAGGTTTCAAAAGTCAGCAATGTACGCTGCTCGATACGATTGAAATGGCAACTTCGCACCTCGCGGCGAAACAAGTTTTCGTACAGCGCCGTCTCCGGGCTATCGGCTAGGTAGGCCGTCGCCTCGTCGGCCAAATCAAAGCGCCCGGCCAGCCCACCGGGTGGGGCCAGCACGTAACCTTTGTGCCGTACACTGTCTTTGCGGGCGGTTTTGCGTTGCACGCGGTGCCAGACCTGGTGTGCGGGAACTTCGAGAATTGGCGGTGTATGGCCCAGTAGTGGTGGTGTTTTGAAATTCATGGGATGAGGTCAATGTGCCTCAGCCGTTGCCAGCGCCACGATGCGGTCCAGCGGCGCGCCCTGCTCCAGCGCAGCGCGGGGCGTCTGGCCATCCAACGCCGTGGCGGGGGACTCCAGAAACGCCAACAGCTGCCACCCATCGGGCGTTCCCAACTGCTTGGCCACAGGCTGCAGCGCGGGCCAGATAGCGGGCTCAAACTGCCAACGCGGCAACTTGAAACCACGGCGCAAATGGGAGACGCCAATGCAACGGCCTGACTTAATCCAGGCGTTGATGGTCACCCGCGTGGTGCCTGCCAGCGTGGCAGCTTCGTCGGTGGTGATCATGTCGGCAGACTCCATACGCTCGCGGCGGTACTGCGCGCCAGAGCGCAGCACGGCAGCAGTCTGCGCAGCGGTGGCATAAGGGCTTGCGTTGGCGTCATGGCGCGGCTGGGTGGATTCGTGGGCAAACGGTGAGGTAAGGGTGAATGTGTTCATGCGTGTTTCCGTACAACGATGCGCTCAGGGCGCGTTACGCAGGTTGGCTTTGCTGGCGGAGAAAAAGCCGGTCGAGTTTGCAGCGCAAACTTTCGCTGTCCTAGCCTTGGTTTTGAACAAAGCAAGTAAGTACTGCTTTATCCACCCACCCATCCCAGCCAGATCGGGACGGCGTTCAACTTGGTGTGTTAAATATGAGCACCCCAAAAATGGTAGTTGACGCTGAGCATTACGGTCGGTGTAGCCGTGTACCGCCATAAAAGCCCGCATCATTGCGTGGGCAATTTTGCTCGGTTCAAAAGGAACCACTGCGCCGTTGCGGCGAATGATCTGGTAGTGCGCCAAAGGCCCACCTTTTGGTTTATCCAACTCATCCCAAGTAAGCATGAAGCCTCCTTATTTCCGTACTTTGCCAAAATCAGCCGTGCGTATTAAGGCCAGATTCTAGTTCACTTAGATCATTTTGCATATTTCGTTAAGTTGGATAACTAAAATTAATCCAGCCACTTACCCTACGCCAAGAATCAAATAGGCACTCTGCCCTCGTGGATATTGCGTAGTCAGCTATTAAAAAAGAAGCGAACTTGAAATCACAAATTGTGACTTCAAGTTGCTGGTGCTGGAAACAACTGATTGATCATGTCCCGCACCGCACTAAATGCCCAATCCAGATTCGGGTCAAGCAAGACTTCACCATGTGCCAACGAATTGCGGATGTGGCGAAAAGCGTCCGCCAGTCTCCGTGCGTAATCCTGCTCCCCAGCCGATCCACATGCAGCATCCTTGTCCCCAAGCACTGCCAATTGCTTTTGAAACGTTTCAAAGTCATCTTGAGCTGATTCGGTCAGCTTTCCGGTAGTTATCAGCTCAAAGGAAACTTCGTAATCTTCGTCCAAAGCTGCAGCCAACTCAGACAACTTACGCTGTAATTTAGTGTTTGCCACATTCTGCAAGCGAGCTAGGGATGCTCTGAATAACTCACCAGCGAGCATGCCAGCCAGTCGTTAAATTTCAAATAGCGGGATTTCACGGGCAAATGTCCCAATTCGCGCCGTTTTCTCTGCCTAATGGGGTCGTTTTCACGCTTTGCAGCGCCGTTTCCCAGGTCTTAGGCGCACTCATTCCTGTGCTCCCATCAGCTTGCT
>JBIIYT010000305.1:0-3617 GCA_044346675.1 Rhodoferax sp.
CGCGACCGCGAGCAGTGGCAAGCCATCTGCGAGTGGCTAGACCGCTAGCAGCGGCCCGGCAGTTTTTGGCCTTAGCGCGTGCGCGTTTTTCACACCCTGCAAGACCTGGCGGCCTGCGTAGGCCAGCCTGTAGCCACCAGCGATTGGGTCACCATCACCCAAGCGCAAATCAACCAATTTGCCCAAGCCACGGGCGACCAACAGTGGATTCATGTGGATGTAGAGCGGGCCACAGCGGGGCCGTTTGGTGCGCCCATAGCGCATGGGTTTTTAACGCTCTCGCTCATCCCGGTGTTTTTAGAAAGCGCTTTGCGCGTAGAGCAGTCTGGCCTCGTAGTGAACTACGGTTTGAACAAAGTGCGCTTTATTGCCCCGGTGCGTGTGAATAGCCGCCTGCGGGCTCAGTTCGCTCTGGCGCAGGTGGACAACATTGACCAGGGCGGGGTGCAGCTCACGTGGGATGTGACGTTGGAGTGCGAAGGCGCTTCCAAACCGGTGTGCGCCGCGCAGTCTTTGGTGCGGCTGTACCCTTAAGGGCTGCGCTCGGGGCTTAGCCGGTGGTAAAGCCGCATTGCCGCCAGGCCTCAAACGCCGTTACCGCCACCGCGTTAGACAAGTTCAGGCTGCGCTGGCCTTCAACCATGGGCAACTTTAGGCTTTGGCCTGGGCCAAAAGAGGCACGCACGGTGTCTGATATGCCTTTGGTCTCCGACCCAAACACCAGCCAATCGCCCTTTTGAAACGCCACTTCATAAGGGCTGCGCGTGCCCCGGGTGGTGAGGGTAAAAAGCCGCGCAGGGTCGGGCTGCGCGGTGTCTAAAAAAGCTTGCCAGTTGGCGTGGCGCGTGAGGGTGGCGTACTCGTGGTAATCCAGCCCAGCGCGGCGCATGTGCTTGTCGTCCATAGAAAAGCCCAAGGGCTCTACCAAATGCAAAGTGCAGCCCGTGTTGGCTGCCAAGCGGATGACGTTGCCCGTGTTGGGCGGAATTTCGGGTTCGACTAAAACGATGTGAAACATGGCTGCATTGTCGCTGGTGCCACTTGACCCTAGCCCTAGAGCGGCAATAATTGCACACTATGAAAAAAGACGACGAACCTAAAGTGTGGCTCATTCTCTTGGGGTTGGTGCTGGGCGTAGCCGCGTTGGTGGGGGCGGTGGGACTGGCGCTGTGGTATTCGGAAAAAGCAGGCATTGCTCAACCACCCGCTGAGAAGCCCGTCACTGACTGGGGCATTGCTACCGACTCTCCCTTACGCAACAAAAAGTAGCGCCAGCAGCGTTGGCGTGAGCATCTACTCGGTGCGGGCAAACACCAGTGTCGTGATGTGCTTTGCACCAGCTTGGCGCAGCGCTATGGCTGCAGCGTGCAGCGAGGCGCCGCTGGTCATCACATCATCTACCAACACTACCCGTTTGCCCGCGAGCTGGCTGGCGCGCAGGGGGTCTACAGCAAACGCATGCTGCACGTTGCGCAGCCGGTCTTTACGGGGTAAAGCGCTTTGGGGCGGGGTGTCTTTGATGCGTAGCAGCACATGGCTAGTCACCTTGGCGCGCTCCAAGGCCTGCGCTAGCAAAAGTGCTTGGTTAAAGCCGCGCTCTCGCAAACGCTCACGCGACAGGGGCATAGGTATCACCACATCGGCGGCTTCCAGCGCGGGCTCCACCCACGGTGCGCTGCGCATGAGCGTGGCAAAGCTGGCGGCCCAGCCGGTGTGTTCGTGAAACTTGAAGTCGGCCACCAGGCCCGACCAGGGGTAGGCATAGGCTACGGCGGCCAAGGCTTGGTCTAGCGGTGGCGGGTTGCGCACGCATGCGCCGCATTGCCGCAAGCCCGCTGGCACCGGCAGCGCGCAGGTGCGGCAGCGCGACTGCGGCTGGGCAAATTGCCCCACGCAGGCCTCGCACACGGCTTGCGACGGCCACGCATGGCACACGGCGCACTGGCTGGGCAGTGCGCGCGATACCCTATGAAACAACTGGCGAAACATGCAGCCAATATACTCGTGACGCCTCCCAAACACTCAGCCATGAACACCGAGCGCCCCCCCACCATCGATCCCCAAGCCGCCGCGCGTTGGAGCCATTTGCGCCCTGCGCTGCAGGGTGAGGCATCGCCCTGGCTGCACGAGGAGGTGGCGCGGCGCATGCAAGAGCGGCTGCAATGGCTGGTGCTCAAACCCAGTCGCTGGGTGCACTGGGCGCCGCTGCGTGGAGGGCTGCAGGCGCATGCTTTGGTGGCCAAGCGCTACCCGCAATCTGAGTGTTTTTTGGTTGATGCGCAGCAACAGCGAGAACAGCTTGCTCATAAATTAATAGCAAAACCATGGTGGAACCCGGCGCGCTGGTGGGGCAGTGCCTTGCGTGCAAGCACCCCCGCCCAGCCGGTGCAAATGGTGTGGGCCAATATGGCTTTGCATATGGATGCCGACCCTCAAGGGCTGATAGCCCAGTGGCACAGCCTGCTGGAAGCGGATGGTTTTGTGATGTTTTCTTGCTTGGGGCCAGACACTTTGCGCGAACTGCGCCAAGTTTATGCCGCCCAAGGCTGGCCTGTACCATCACACGAATTTACCGACATGCATGACTGGGGCGACATGCTGGTGCGCGCTGGTTTTGCTGAGCCGGTGATGGACATGGAGCGTATTACCCTGACCTTTAGCACGCCTCAAACCCTTTTGGCCGAGCTGCGTGGCTTGGGGCGCAACCTGCACCCGGCGCGCTTTCAGGGCTTGCGTGGGCGGGCTTGGCTGGCTAAATTGCATGCAGCGCTAGGACAAGAGCTTGCGCAGCCAGCCCCCAGCGGCCCTTTGCATTTAAGTTTCGAAATTATTTACGGCCATGCTTTCAAGCCCCAGCCGCGCATGGCGGTGCTGCCCCAAACCTCGGTGAGCTTAGAAGATATGCGCCACGCCCTGCGCCAAAGCATTCCCCCCAAACCCTAGCGCCACAGGATGGGTGGGCTACAATCGCGCTCAACCGAATTTTGGCGTTTTGCGCCAGGCTGGCGCCCAAAGCCCACCTGTGGTGCGGGGTTGATTAATCTGATGCAATCAAGAAATGAACATGATCAAGAGCATTTTCAATAAAGTGGCCTCCTTGTTGCCGTTGGCCGGCGTTTGGATGGGCAGCGCAGCCTTCACGTTGGCGCATGCCGTCGAAGATTTGGCCGGAGGCCCAGCCAAGAATCAGCTCAATTTGCATCCCGCTGTGACCAAGATTGCCGAGTCGCAGTCCGATCTGCACTGGTTCATGTTGATTACGTGCAGTGTCATTTTTGTAGCCGTTTTTGGGGTGATGTTTTATTCCATTTGGAAGCACCGCAAGTCCGTAGGCCACAAGCCGGCGACTTTCCATGAGTCGGTGACCGTTGAAATTATTTGGACCATCGTTCCCTTCGTCATCGTGATTTTGATGGCCCTGCCGGCCACCAAAGTGATTGTGGCGATGAAAGACACCACCAACGCCGACCTCACCGTCAAGGTGACTGGCATGCAATGGAAGTGGGGCTACGACTACTTGAAGGGCGAGGGTGAGGGCATTGGCTTTACATCCAGCTTGGACCGTGAGCAACGCATCATGTCGGACAACGGCGGTCCTGAAAAAGGCCAAGAAGTGA
>JBIIYT010000306.1:0-3595 GCA_044346675.1 Rhodoferax sp.
AAAGTGGCCGCGCTGCGCCACACACCCGTGGGCCCCGGCCAGCAATTCGCTGGGCACGGGTGGAAGCTCAGGAAAGAGGGATTCGTTGAAGTCTGTCACTAGGTACGAGTATGCCAGCGGTTTGCATGCCGCTTTTTGTGAACTATCAACATCCCCTATTTGGGGTACTTTGGGATCACCAATCGATGTTACGCTATCGGCGACTTGCAAACGTGCCATTGCCTAAGTGCGGGCTATTTGGAGATGCGCCATAACAAGAAAAGCGCTACCAAATCAATAGCTGCTTGCGCACGTCAAATAAGCGCTAGAGCCCGATTTAATGCAAAAAAACAAGAGATTCACCCATGCTAAAACTATCTGGCTTTGACACCCTGTTCGCCGTAGCAGGCAATCTGTACCTACTGCTGGCCCTGGCTGGCGTGTGCCTTGCACTGTGGCTGGGCAAGACCTGGCTGCGCAAAGGCGTCTATGCCGTGCTGGTGCTGGCGGCGTTTATTGCGCCCCTAGTTCCCGAAGTCTTGCGCCAAACAGAGTTCCGTAACCGGCAGGCTACGGCAAAGAGCATGTTTGAGGAACGCTGCAAAACGGCGGGGGAGAAGATTCTCAGGACGGTGGAGGGCGTAGATGGCATCTACTTGATGAAGATACGTACCTCTACCAATTTTGGAAACCAGTTTGAACTGGATGACCCGTATGGGCATGACGTAACGGGTGATGGATACATAAAGATTTTTTTGAAAGGCGAAAATCCAAACAAACCTATTCCTGGTTTCCCTCCCCGTATCGGCTACCACTACGTCGAAGCGCAAGACATCAAAGACGGCAATAGGTATCGATACACGGGTGCCATGAAAGTGGTGGGTCAAATGAAGATCGACCCTGAGAATCTTCAACGAGCGTTGAAGAATGACCCCAAATACGACATCAATAACTATGCCTTCGTTCTCGACAAAGTGCCTGCTCCCGGCAAGCCACCACGCTACGGTGTGACCTACGACGACATCTCCACCCACGAAGAGCGGGAGTACTGGATAGCAGGTAGCTCGCTCAAAGTGATTGACCTAGAAACCAATGAAGTAATCGGCGAGCGCATAGGCTACATGATGGACTGGGCGCAGGGCAGTGGAGCCGGGCAACGGTCACCTTGGCTGTACGCAGCAGATAACGCTTGCCCTGATTTCAATAAAGATCGACTGAGGCGTGTACCCGGGCCAGCGTCTGGAGCGCAGCCTGGGCAAACATTAGATTTTGTAGAAAAAGTACTCAAACCATCCAAATAATTTAAAGGGAGAAAGAAATGACAACACCAACTACTGCTGATCTACTGAAATACGCCGACCTGCAAATGGCGGCAGAAGCATTCTTGGTACAAGATGAATTGACAGGCCTGCTAAAAACCGGTGAAATTTTGAGGCAAGCGCTGATAGACGGCAACAACCACGCCAGCAAGTTCACCGCCACCCAAGCCGACGATTTCTTGACCCACTGGCAAGTAGTCGCCCAAAAAGCCAACACCCCCACCGGCTTCAGCGGCACCCTGTTTAAGAACCGGGAAACCGGCGAGCTAGTCATCTCCATGCGCAGCACCGAGTTTGTAGACGACGCGGCCCGCGACAACCAAGCCACCAACAGCATGGAGATCAAAGACAAAGGCTGGGCGTTTGGGCAGATAGACGACATGGAGAACTGGTACCAAAGCCTTAAAGCCAACCCCGCGCTGTTGGGCAGCCAGCGCTTCACCGTTACCGGCTACAGCCTGGGTGGGCACTTGGCTACGGCGTTCAACATGCTGCGCACCAATGAGCGGGATGTCTTCAACAACGTCATCGAAAACCCCATCAACGCCACCTACACCTTCAACGGCGCAGGCGTGGGTGAGATCGACAACACCCAGTCGCTGAAGAACTTGATTGCAGATTTTGATCGCAAGCGCCAAAACCTGAGCGGCAACGAATTCAACTTCATCGACCCCGAAGCCCGCGCGCAGTACAACCTATTGCGCTCCATCTACAGTGTGGGTGCCTACGGCCTGAGTGCGGCAGACATTAGAGCCAATGCGGCGCAGCTGGAGCAAATGCGCACCAGCGTGCTGGTGCCATCGCTGCCCCCAGGCACTTTTATAAAGACCTACTTGCCAACCCGGCGCAATGACGAACTAGGCCAGTTGCAAGTAGCGCTAGAGCGCATAGGCGCCATCGTGGGCGAGGCCGAGCGCGTTAACGCGGGCCTGCCCGATGGCATAGGTGGCCAAGCGGGCTTTGTAGACACCAACCAAATAGCCGCCACCGCGCTGAGCTACCAGCTTGCAGTGCAAAACGCTGCAAAGCAAACCTCCAGCTACCTCAGCGGAAACATTGTGGGCGGATACGTTGCTGTAGCTGGGCGCAATACTCGCGGCCCTATTGACAATTTTTATGACATCTATGGTTCTAACTTTGGTTGGCTGGACGACTACTCGGCAGTGGCCAACTCCCAGTTGCATTACGGTATTGAAACGCCGATCTTCATTGAAGACCAGCCGCTGCTGCGCGGCAGCGTTGCCGAAGAAGTAGTCAAAGAATACTTAAAGTATGACGATGTAAAGCTCTTGGTGCCGGGCTACGACTTGAACAATTTTGCCGACACCCACAGCCTAGTGCTCATTGTTGACAGCTTGAACGTGCAAAACACCTTGGCGCAAGTGGACAAAACGGTAAGCGCCAGTACCTTGAGCAACATCATGCTCGCCAGCACAAACGAGCGCTCTTCCAGTGCCACCAACACGCAAGGCACGGCTGATGGCAACAGTTTAGAAAACATTGTCTTGCGCTTGGGTGTTATTTTGGGCGTGAGCGCCAAACGCGAATGGAAAGCCCCCAAAGGCAGCCTCGATGGCAACACGTGGTGGCAAACTGAAGACACCCCAGGAAGCGAGGGTGGCTACACCGGGCGCAACACGTTCTACGCAAATTTAAAACTTATCACCGAAAGCGACGCGTTTAAAGCCTTGGCAGGCAAAGCCACCATCACGCTGGGTGGTGCGTCGCTCGCTACCACCGCTAAAACCGACTTCGCCGCCTTCCTAAGCCTCAATGCGTTGAGCCCGTTCGTCATCAGCACCACAGACGAGGCCGCCATTGCCCAACTCAAGTCCGCTAACTCGGACCTATCCACCGCTTGGACTGCTGACTACAACGCCCGCTTATATGGTGACACGACCAAAACCTTTGACTACAGCGATAACTGGTACACCGACCGCGCTGCGATGCTGGCGTACATGGTGCAAGTCAACCAGAAAAACATCCCTACCGCAGAGGGCTTGCCCGGTGCAATTGGCACACACTATGAAGACGTTGGAAGCGGAGAAGAGATAAACATTGGTGTGACCCAGGAGAAACGCCAGATACGTTTTGGAACTGAGGTTAAAGACAAACTTACTGGCCTCTCCAGCGACGACCGCCTGTACGGCGGCGCCGGTGACGACACTATAGACGGCAAGGGTGGCAAAGACTACCTAGAAGGCAACGCCGGTAACGATACCCTAGACGGAGGCGACGACGACGACACGCTGGTGGGCGGCGCAGGCATTGACCTGCTGCGCGGTGGCGCAGGCTTG
>JBIIYT010000307.1:0-3571 GCA_044346675.1 Rhodoferax sp.
CTGCACCTTGCCTTCGCGCAAAGACTTCACCTCCCAGCCTTCTAGGACCAAGCCGGCCTCAAAGCGCTCTTCGAAGAAATAGTTGTACGCAGCCTTTTTGTTGTCGGCGATGCGGGTTGCGGTTTCGGGTTTCTTTGCCATGGCCTTCAAATGGGGATGTGTGTGGTGCGTACAAGGCTTGTCTACAATCCCGCGCAGACCCCTATTCTATGAAAACTGTAAAGAAGTCCGTCCTCATCTGGTTCAGCCCGCAAGAAATGTACGGTCTGGTGACTGATGTGCCCAGCTATCCGCAATTTTTGCCCTGGTGCGACCACACCAAGATTGTGGAGCAGGATGCTCACGGCATGGTCGCTGAAGTCGGCATGTCTATTGGTGGACTGCATCAATCGTTTACCACCCGCAACACCCACACACCGGGCCGCAGCGTGGGTATGCAATTGGTGAAAGGTCCTTTTTCACGTTTAGATGGCCAATGGGACTTCTTGGCCGTTGGCGATGGCACGCAGCGGGCGTGCAAGGTCGAGCTGACCTTGAACTACGGGTTTTCCAGCACCATGCTCGCCAAACTGGTGGGGCCGGTGTTTGACAAGATTGCCGCCAATATGGTGGAAGCCTTCGTAAAGCGGGCGCAGCAGGTGTATGGCGACTAAGGTGCAGATCCCCATCACCCTGGTGTATGCACCGCTTGCACGCACCGTGCAGGAGATCGCTTTAACGATAGAGCAGGGCTGCACGGTCGAACAAGCCTTGCAGGCGAGTGGGCTGCTCAGCGACGTACCAAGAGAACAACTGCAGGTGCTGCATTTGAGTGTGTGGGGCAGGCGGGTCAGTGGCAGCCACCTTGTGCGGGCCAAGGACCGTATCGAGATTTGTAGACCACTTAAGGTCGACCCTAAGCGTGCTCGCCGTGAGCGCTTTGAGCGCCAAGGCGCCAAGACGGCTGGTTTGTTTGCGAAGCGGCGGGCCGGAGCGAAGGCGGGGTATTAAGGCGCTGCCTACTTGCAGTCAGACGTCATGATGCCCTGAATGCGCTTGAGCTCTGCCGCGCGCGCCTCGTCATCCATGACTTCGCGCTCGCCAGCTGCGTTGGTTCGTGAAATCCGAAGGCCAGAGTCAAGCGTGGCCTTCGCCTGCTTGGCCCGCGCGCAGTTTTCGATCTTGGCCTTAGCAATTTTCTCTTCCTCTTCTTTGCGCTTGGCGGCCTCGGCATCTGCAGCCTGTTTCTTCTTGGCTTGCAGGTCTTTGTCTACGCCGGAATTTTTGTCGGTAGCCGGCACCTGTGGGACTGCAGTAGCCTGCGCATTAGGGGCTGCTTGGGCACTGCCTTCACCAGTTTCCGGCGCACTGATGGCTGGTGGTGTGCTGGGCAAGCGACCGCCGGCGCGTTTCAAGATGTTTTTTTCGGGAATGTCGGCGGGAGGCGCGCGGTCGCTGAATACCTTACGGCCGTCCTTGTCAAGCCACTGCCATTGGGCGGATGCCCCGAGGCTGGCACAACTCAAAGCGATGAAAAATAAGGTGGGAAGCAGTTTCATAATCGAAGTGTAGCGCCCATAGCGGGGTGCAGGAGCAAGTTTACATTTCCGAGCGAGGGTACAATCGGCTATTTGGAGCTTTGATCATGCGCCTTATCGGCAAAGCGCTCACCTTCGACGACGTATTGTTGGTGCCCGCGTACTCCCAGGTCCTTCCCAAGGACGCCTCACTCGCCACCCGTTTTTCCCGCAACATTGCACTGAATCTGCCGCTGGTCTCTGCCGCGATGGACACGGTCACCGAAGCCCGTTTGGCCATCGCCATCGCGCAAGAGGGGGGCATGGGCATTGTGCACAAAAACCTGTCCGCGCAAGAGCAGGCCGCCCAAGTCGCCAAGGTCAAGCGCTACGAATCTGGCGTGCTGCGCGACCCAGTGGTCATTACGCCTACGCACACCGTGCGCCAGGTGCTGGCGCTGTCTGAGCAGCTCGGGGTTTCGGGCTTTCCAGTGTGCGACGGCGGCAAAGTGGTAGGCATCGTCACCGGGCGCGATTTGCGTTTTGAGACCCGCTATGACCTGCCCGTGAGCCACATCATGACTGGGCGCGACAAGCTGGTCACCGTGCCTGATGGCACCACCTTGGCCCAGGCCAAAGTGTTGCTAAACCAGCACAAAATTGAGCGACTGTTGGTGGTGAACGACGCCTTTGAACTCAAAGGCCTGATCACCGTGAAAGACATCACCAAACAAACCAGCTTCCCCAACGCTGCACGCGATGCCCAAGGCAAGCTGCGCGTGGGAGCTGCGGTAGGGGTGGGTGAGGGCACTGAAGAGCGCGTAGAGGCCTTGGCCAAAGCGGGCGTAGATGCCATTGTGGTGGACACCGCCCACGGCCACAGCAAGGGCGTGATCGACCGCGTACGCTGGGTCAAACAAAATTACCCCCACATTGACGTGGTGGGCGGCAACATTGCCACCGGAGCGGCTGCGCTGGCGCTGGTAGAGGCGGGGGCAGACGCCGTGAAAGTGGGCATTGGCCCCGGCAGCATTTGCACCACCCGCATTGTGGCGGGCGTGGGTGTGCCCCAAATCATGGCTATTGACAACGTGGCCACCGCGCTGCGCGGCACGGGCGTGCCTTTGATTGCCGATGGCGGCATTCGCTTTAGCGGCGACATTGCCAAGGCCTTGGCGGCGGGTGCCTCGAGCGTGATGATGGGCGGCATGTTTGCGGGCACTGAAGAGTCGCCCGGCGAAATTGTGCTGTTCCAAGGGCGCAGCTACAAGAGCTACCGTGGCATGGGCAGCATCGGCGCCATGCAGCAAGGCAGTGCCGACCGCTACTTCCAAGAGTCCAGCACCGGCAACCCCAATGCGGACAAATTGGTGCCAGAGGGCATTGAGGGCCGTGTGCCTTACAAGGGCTCTATGGTGGCCATCGTGTTCCAAATGGCGGGCGGCATACGCGCCAGCATGGGCTACTGCGGTTGCGCCACCATTGCCGACATGCAAGAGCGCGCCGAGTTTGTGGAAATCACCACCGCAGGCATTCGCGAAAGCCATGTGCACGACGTGCAAATTACCAAAGAAGCACCGAACTACCGCTCTGAATAGTAGTTAAAAATGCATCAAAAAATACTCATCCTCGACTTCGGCTCCCAAGTCACCCAGCTCATTGCCCGGCGCATTCGCGAAGCGCATGTCTTCTGCGAAGTGCATCCTTGTGATGTGACGGACGACTGGGTTCGTGCCTATGCCAAAGATGGCAATCTCAAGGGCATCATTTTGTCGGGCAGCCATGCCAGCACCTATGAGGAAGAAGACTTGCGCGCGCCTAAGGTGGTGTACGAGTTGGGCATTCCGGTGCTGGGCATTTGTTACGGCATGTTCACCATGGCGGTGCAGTTGGGTGGCCAGGTGGCACCCAGCCACAAGCGTGAGTTTGGCCATGCCGATGTGCGTGCGCATGGCCACACCAAGCTGCTAGACGGCATACAAGACTACGCTACGCCCATGGGCCACGGCATGTTGCAGGTGTGGATGAGCCACGGCGACAAGGTGACCGAGCTGCCACATGGCTTCAAGCTCATG
>JBIIYT010000308.1:0-3569 GCA_044346675.1 Rhodoferax sp.
CTCGCGGTCAATTTCAAATTCAAACACCTTGGGCCCCGCGCCGCCCGGCACGGGCTTGGCTTGGGCGTTCAACGTCCATTGCGCTATGGCGCTGCGCACGCCCACGGCATACACCGTGAGTTTCTCGGCGGTAATGTGTATGCGCAAAAAGTTCTTGTAGCCGGTGCGGCGTTGTACCGAGAAAACATGGTCGCAGTTCAGGCGCGCAAACGCGTTGCCGAGTACCAGGTACAGGCCCACCAAAGTACCGCCCAAGAAGCCCCCGGCCACCAGCATCTCTGCAATAAACAGCAGCACCTGCCACCAGCTGTCGCTGGCTTGGGCGGCTGTAAGGCCTAGCGCACCACCGATGAGGCCCAGATTCAATTTGGCAAACACCACCATCAGCCCAATGGCCAGCAGCATGTGGGCCAGTGCATGGCCACCGCCCCACAGCACGCGCTCCCACCACCTGGGGGCATCGGGCGTGCGCAATACATACAAGACCAAGGCCAAGGGCAGCATGGCAAATACCACGCTGCTGGGGCTGTGGGCCAGGGTCCAATACCAAGCGTGGGCCACTTCGCGCCACACGGTGCTGTGCCAAACATCCAGCCCCGCAAACACTTCAAACAAGGTTTTGTTGCCGAGGTGCGCATTGGGTACCTTGCTGGCGCTTTGCAGTACCCAGCTGTAAAACAGGTAGTAGCCACCCACCAGCACCGCAAAGCGCCAGTTGTAAAACACCAGCCCGAGCGCGCGCCAACGCATGCTGCGCGAATCGCTGGGGGATGGGTAGGCCGTGTCGCTCAAGTTGTAGCTTTCTTTGGTGTGCGCCCCTTCAAACAGGTCAATTTTTTCGGGGAGCTGATGCGTGCCTAGTGTGTACGCGCCACCACCGCCTGCGGTAAATTTGTGGCGCTCTTCGGTGGCATGGGCATAGTGGCTGTAGTGGTGCAGGTCGCCGGCCAGGGTGACGGCAATGTCGCCATGCTTTTGGCGGATCAGGTCTTCCAGCACGCTCAGGTTGTGGTGGCCTTGCAGCCCCGGCGTGGTGTGCTCGTTGCTGGCAGCAGCGCGCGAGTCGCCTTGGTCCACCCAAGTGGATTCGGCGGTGCACAGAATAATTTTGTCCCCCGTGTTCACCTGATCCAGCATGGTGCGGAAGTATTCAATCTGCGGCCAGTCCAAGTCGGACTCCAACTGAATATCTACCGCAAACAACCACCAACGGTGCGGCAGCTTCAGCGCAAAGTAGCTGCGAGACTGGCAGGTTTTCCAGCCCCCAAAAGAGCGGCGCTGGCAAAACAGGCGCAAGAAGCTGGTGAGCCCGTCGTACCAATCGTGGTTGCCGGGAATGGCGTACAGGTGGGGGCGTGGCCCCTCACTCACCCAAGGCAGTGCGCAGCGATAGGGGTCTAGCGTGCGGTACTGGTAAGCCTGGCGCGTGGCACTGGGGTAGACCTGATCGCCCCCCATCACCAAGATGTCGCCGCGCTGGGTTGGAATGGGACCGTTCGGGCCAAGCAGTTGCAGCGCGGGCTGTGCCAAGAGCCAGGCTATGGTGTACGTGGCGTCCCAGCCATCGCCCAGGTCGGCTACGTAGTCAATCCACAGCTCCTTGTGGTCAGAGTAGTCGTGGGTGCAGGTACTTGCGTCAGCACTGGTGTTGTCCTTGGGGGCGGTGCAGAGTTGCGTGGGGTTGAGTGCCGCTTGGGTCTCGCGCCGGTCTAGGTATTGCCCAAACAAAGTGCCCAGGAGCGAACGCACTGCAATGCGAATGAGCTCTACGGGGTCGAACCAGCCCACCATGGGCTCGTGGTGCACTACTTCGGCTTGCGGACGTGTAGCTAAGCGGTAGCTGGCTTGCTTGCTGCTAGTTTGGCTGGGCATTTATTTTTTCCTCACATACGTTTGCCAAAGCGCATTGGCAAAAAAGCCAAAGAAGCGCGCTACCGTGCAGCAGCTTTGCCATAGCGTCGTGGTGTGGGTTGCCTCAAGCGTTCGGGCTAGTTTGAGCAGATCTATTACCCCCAAAGACAGCACGCCTGTACCCACCACCGTGCCATTGGTGTCATTGCCTTCATGCAGATTGGTATACAAAGTGGTGGTGGCGCGCCATAGGCAGAAGATAGAGCCTACGCGCACTTCTTTTTTGCCCGCCAGGTAGTAGGACTTGCCCTGGGTTTGAAAGCCCATCTCGTAGACCATCCAGCGCAGGCCCGCCTCCCCACTGGGCGCAAAGAGTTGAAACACGCCGTGGGTGGCGTTGAGGTGGTAGCCCAGCGGTGGGTAGTCAATATGCCCGCTGATGTTGCCCTGGTGTTGTGGGTCGCTTACAAAGCGGGCTAGGTCGGCTATGTCGACATTGGCGTGCATGGCCAAGCGGGCGCTACTGTCTTGGCCCAGCACAAAGTCACCCTCCATGGTTTCGCGAAAGCTGATGCCGGGGGTGGGGGTATGCATGGGGTGCACCTATTTTTTACGCGCGGTTGAGCTCTTCCAGGATAATGGGAAACACATCGCGCGCGGCGTACTGGCCCATGAACATGTCCAAATGCCCATAGCCCGGCACGATGCGCAGCGAGTGGTAGGCCTTGCGGTAGCTCTCAAAATATTCAAAGGTCTGACGCTGGCTCTCGGGCACAAAACAGCGGTTGAGCTCGCCCGATAAAAATGCAATGCGCGCATCGGTCTTAGGTGCTTGGGCCACAAAGTCGGCGGGCAACTCGGGGTAGCCCTCTACCGCCACCAAATGCCCCTTGCGCAGGCAGCGCCCCATTTGTTTGAAGAAGCTTAAGGGCACGTGGGCAAACTCTTGCTTGAGCCATTCGTGCGTCTGCGTATTCAGGTTTTCATGGCGCCACAGAGTGGGGAAGCCCGTGCCGTAGGTAAAGCTGGCTTGCTTGCACACGGGGTTGTCGCACTCGTGGTGGGTAAGCTCTACCAGCCCTTTGATGAGCTTGGGCACAAAGCCCTCAGCGTGCAGGCCCCACTGAGGGTTGAGGTAGTCTGTCATGGCGGCCACCAGCGGCACCGACACATTGCTCTTGAACTTGGATATCCACGGCACCACGGTGTGCAGCGATACTGCGTTGCTCACAATGGTGCTCACCTGCGGCAACAAGCCGGCCACCGCGCTCATCATGAAGCTGGTGGAGCCTTGGCAGTGGATGATGGCTTTGATGCTTGGTGCACCCGTTTCTCGCACCACGGTGCGCACGGCCTCGGGGTGGTCATACAGGGCTACTTGGTCTAGCGTCCAGCGGTTGGGCGCAAGGTCTATGCTGGCGCGCCAGTTTTCTAGCCACACGTCGTAGCCCTGGGCAATGAGGTAGTCCACCAAAGTGGTTTGCACCGGTGCCCGAAAAATATTGGCCCGCACACCTGCGCCATGCACCAGCAGCACCGGCCCGCGCGTAGGTGCGGACGAGTCAGGCCCTTGGACGTGAATGAGATTGCACTGGAACCCGTCTCCAGCGCGAAATGGAATAACCCGCTCCCTTAGCATTGCGGCCCCTTGTAGTTTTAGGCCGGAAAAGTATAAGAGCAAAAAACGCACTTGCATAGCCCCAGCCTATTCCAATGAG
>JBIIYT010000309.1:0-3560 GCA_044346675.1 Rhodoferax sp.
GGTGGACGTGTCGGGTCTGCGGTCTTTGGCAGGGGGGTAGACTGGGCGCATGATTGCAAACCCACCGCCCCAGCTGTCCACCGATAAAGTCACGCTGCTACTGCTGCCGGGCCTAGAAGGCTCTGGCGCTTTGTTTGCTCCATTTGTGTTTGCGCTGGAAAGAAAGCTGGGTGCAGAGGTGCACATCAAAGTGGTGCACTACCCCACATCAGGCGCGCACAGCTATGCCGAGCTAGAGGCAATAGCCCGCGCGGCGGTGCCGCCAGAGGGCGCGTATTTTGTGTTGGGCGAGTCCTTCTCAGGCCCCATTGCTGTGGGCTTGGCCGCTGGCGCTTCTCCGCGCTGCAAGGGCCTTATTTTGTGCGCCACCTTTGTGCGCAACCCGGTGCCGCTGCTGCGCTTGACCAAGCCTTTGCTCAGCGTGCTGCCCTTGTCACTAGGTCGCTTGCAGCTTGCTCTTTTCTTTTTGCTGGGGCCGTTTTGTACGCCCGTCCTGCGCGCCATGCTGGCCCCACCCATTGCCAAAATTTCGTCCCAAGCCGTGCTCACCCGGCTGCGCGCTGTGTTGGATGTAGATGTTGCTGCCAAGTTTGCCAAGCTGCGCCTGCCCGTGCTGTACCTGCGCGCCGCGCACGACCGCACGGTGCCGAAATCTGCGTCAGCGCTGGTGCTGCAGCTGCGCCCCGATGCGCAGGTGGTGCAGTTGGATGCGCCGCACTTTTTGCTGCAGACGGTGCCGGGGGAGGCGGCTGAGGTGGTGGCTGGTTTTGTTAGAGCGCAGGCTGCTGAGCAAGGTTGACGATGTGCACTGAGCCTGCGTGGCTTAGGGCTTCGTTGACGAATAGTTTGAAAGCGATGGAGGCTACTTGGTCATTGACAAGTCGGTCAACGAAATAGAAGCCGTCGTGCTCAATCTTGTAGTTGTAGATTTCTGACGTGGTGGCTCTATTGATGGGGCTTGGTAATTGCTTGAACAATGCCGATGGGTTGTAGCCTGCTGGAATCGTGAATTTGATTTTGTATTCGATGCCCATGATGACTCCGGGATTGAATTTTTCGCTACCTAGCGTTTGATTTGGGCACTTCTGCACTGTACTGTGCCCCACATTTTTTCTCCGTTGCCGCTGAAAGACACAAGGTCGATGGTGACCTCAAGTCTTATTTGGTGTTGAGCACCCCCGATATCTTGGTACTTTAGATTGGCGGTTAGCGATGGAAACTTTGGGGAAGACTTCCGATTCTCGATGTGTGCGGAAAAGTAGAGGAGCGACGAACACAGTTGAATATAAGCGTGCGGTAGTTTGAGGGCGAATGGGTCTTTCAACACCGCAGCTGGGAGGACGAAATCTATGGAAATGTTCTGTTGATTTCTCCACATAGACGTTGTTTGACTGAATCGCTCGGATGTCATTGAGAGTCCGCCAGCTTGCAATGCAAAATAGGCTGGAATCAGTGCTTTCTGTGCCAGGGAGTTCACTTCTTCAACAGTCGCTTCAATCGGGAAAGACCATGCAATGGAGACTCCCTTCGCTGCGCCTAGCCCAACGTTGTGCAGTGGAATGCTGAGTTCACGGGAAGTGTTTTCGGCATCTGGTTGAGGTGCGCGGGTGACCCACCGAAGTGGCAGTTGACCGGCGACCTCCGCGCGGCCTTCAAAGTGAGTGCTGGATAAGACAAGTTCTGGACGGTACGAGGTTTGGCGTTGCTTGGCCATCTGCCGAACCGTTAGCAGTGTTGCTACTGCAGAGATAAACGCAGCCACGCTCGCCGATAGATTTACAAGTTGATCGTATGTCATCGGTGTCTCTCTAAGGGCCTCACATGATGTAGATGGGTAGATATTCTGGAGCCCCAGAATATCCGACTTGATATACCCGAATTCCGCCTACGGATACCGACGACCTATCAACCTGCGAGGCCCATGTCGCCGCGGTTCGTGGTCATTCTTTCGACAGTTCATTGGACCGGACTATAGCTTAGGCATCAGCGCCTTCAACAGATTTTCCGCAGTAGCCGGAGCCTCCAACCGCACCACTGCATCAGCCTGCCCACCCACATTGACCCTGGCCTGCGCCACCGCGTCGCGCAGCGCTTCGTACACGCTAATAGCCAGCATAAAAGGGGGTTCGCCCACGGCCTTGCTTTTGAACACGGTGTCTTCGCGGTTTGGCTCGGGCCACAGGTCTACGGTGAAGTGCGCGGGCACATCGCCTGCGGTGGGTATTTTGTAAGTGCTGGGGGCGTGGGTGCTTAAGCGCCCCGCGTCGTTCCATACCAGTTGCTCGGTGGTGAGCCAGCCCATGCCTTGTACAAAGCCGCCTTCAATTTGGCCTATGTCTATGGCCGGGTTGATGCTCCGCCCCACGTCGTGCAGTATGTCCACGCGCAGCACTTTGCTCTCGCCGGTGAGGGTGTCTATGGCTACCTCGGTGCACGCTGCACCGTAGGCAAAGTAGAAAAATGGCCGCCCGGTGAGGGTGGCTTTGTCGTAGTGGATTTTGGGGGTGCGGTAAAAGCCGTCGCTCCACAGTTGTATGCGGTTGGCGTAGGCTAGTGTTACCACCGCGTCAAAAGTGCGGGTGGTGGTGGGGGAGTGCACTTGGCCGCCCTCAAACCACACAGCGCCTGCGCCGCAGCCGTCTAGCCCGGCCACAAAGGCGGCTAGGTTGTCGCGCACATGGCGCGCGGCAAACTGCGCGGCGCGGCCATTGAGGTCGGTGCCCGCAGACGCTGCGGTGGCTGATGCGTTGGGCACCTTGGCGGTGTCACTCGCCGTGCAGCGTACGCGCGCCAGCGGCACGCCCAGTTCGTCTGCCACGATTTGCGCCACCTTGGTGTGCAGGCCTTGGCCCATCTCCGTGCCGCCGTGGTTGACCTGCACGCTGCCGTCCAGGTACACATGCACCAGCGCACCGGCTTGGTTAAACAGCGTGGCGGTAAAGCTGATGCCAAACTTCACCGGCGTGAGGGCTATGCCGCGCTGGATGACGTGGCTGCTTTTGTTCCAAGCAAAAATAGCCTGTTGTCGCCTTCGATACTGCGCAGATAGCTCTAGTTTCGATAGCAGTGGCTGCAAGATGTTGTCTTCCACCTGCATGCCGTAGTGCGTGGTGTCGCGCCGCGTGCCTTGGCTTGCATCGACAGGCTCATCGCTATACAGGTTGCGCAGGCGCACATCCAGCGGGTCCATCTTGAGTGTGCGGGCAATGTCGCCCATGATGGTCTCTATCAATATCACCCCCTGTGGCCCACCAAAGCCGCGAAAGGCGGTGTGGCTTTGGGTGTTGAGCTTGCAGCGGTAGGAGGCGATAGACACGTCTTGCAAGTAGTAGGCGTTGTCGGTATGAAAAATAGCGCGGTCGGCCACGGGGCCGGACAGGTCGGCGCTAAAGCCGCAGTGCGCGGCCATTTGCAGCTGCAGGCCGCACAAGCGCCCACTGTCGTCAAAGCCCACGGTGTACTCGTATGAAAACGGGTGGCGTTTGCCGGTGACCATGAAGTCGTCATCGCGGTCTAGGCGCAGCTTTACCGGGCGCTGCAGCTTGTGCGCGGCCACCGCA
>JBIIYT010000310.1:0-3556 GCA_044346675.1 Rhodoferax sp.
AGCGCGCGAAAGGCGGGTTGCTGTAGTCACAAATCTGCTGGGGCGGGGTTTTCCAGTCCACCAACTGGGCTTGTTCAGCCCAAAATCCATCGCGGTCGTCAATAGAGTGGCGATAAAAGTCGGCATAGGTGCTCATAGTGGCTCTCTCGGTGAGATTGGGAGACTGAATTCATAATTATGAGTAGCGGGCTTGCTGTAAGCTGACTCATATGTGGTGCGCAACTTGCACACGCCAGTAACTATTGACGTACATCAATGTGAAGGCTGACGCACAGACCAAACTACGCCAGATGCCACACAATGTTCCGATGAAAATGACACCCCGACGATGGCTACTGGCTGCAGCGCTGCTTATCGTGGCGATCGTTACGACCTATCTGTTGACGCGTGGCACGCCCGTAGACATTGCAGTGGTCACACAGGGAGACCTACGCCAGTCAGTGGTCATGAGCGGGCGCATTAGCACGTTAGAGCGCACCGACGTGGCCAGCCAGACAAGCGCTCGCATTGAGAGCATCGCAGTGCGCGAAGGCGACAAGGTGCGAGCCAAGCAAGCGCTGGTGCTCTTGCGCAACGACGAAGCCCAAGCCACATTGGTCCAAGCCACTGCCGCAGTGGCCCAAGCACAGGCACGGCTGCGCCAAATCCAAACCGTGCAAGGCCCCATGGCTGACCAACAACTGGAGCAAGCACGCGCGGTAGAACGCCAAGCCCAACTAGAGCTGGCACGCGCACAAAACCTGCTCCAACAAGGTTTTGTCTCGCAAAGCCGTGTGGATGAAGCAACGCGCGCAGCACTCTCGGCCAAGGCCGCACTCCTGAGTGCTACCGCAGCGGCACAAGGCAACAAAGCAGGCGGCGCCGACCTGCAAGTTGCGCAGGCCCAACTAGAGCAGGCGCAAGCCGCACAGCGCGCTGCGGCCGCCCGCCTAGACCAACTTATCTTGCGTGCTCCGGCTGATGGCGTGGTGATCGCACGCAGCGCAGACCCTGGCGACACAGCACAAGCTGGCAAAGCCATCCTCACTTTAGTCAGTGGCAGCGAGACACGCATCCAGGCCAATGTGGATGAGAAAAATCTCAAATATTTGCAACTCGGCCAAGCCGCAGTGGCCACGGCCGATGCGTTCTCAGACCGGCATTTCCCAGCCCGCTTAACCTATATCGCGCCTGCGGTGGATCCGCAGCGCGGCACGGTGGAGTTGCGCCTGCTGGTGGACCCAGCAGTGGACTACCTTCGCACCGACATGACCGTATCGGTGGAAATCATTACCGGACATGCTGCCAACGCCGTGCTGCTGCCTACGGACGCTCTGCGCCGCAATGGTGATGGCAGTTTGTTTGTGCTGGTCCACCGAGACGGTCATGCCCAAAGCGCACCCGTTCAGACGGGACTGCAAGGCACGGGCACAACTGAAATTACCAAGGGTCTGACCGCAGGTGAGCGTGTGATATTGCCCGGCAGTTTGGTGGCCGCGGGCGACAAAGTGCGCGAGCAAAATGTGCGCGCCCCGCGCGCTACGGCGCAGCCTGCGTCTGGCCTTGCCAATTAGCAGCATGCAAGTCAACTTGCCGTTTGCGTGGATGGTGTGTTTGCGCTATTTGCGCGAAGGGCGCATGCAAACCGTGTTGATTCTGGCGGGGGTAACGGCAGGTGTAGCGGTGATCATATTTCTCACCACGCTCATCAGCCAGTTGCAAGCCACCATCATTGAAAAAACCTTGGGCAGTCAGGCGCACGTCATCATGCGGCCCACCGAAGCCGCCAACCACACCACCCTACCCCTTGACCACACCGCCGCCCTGGTGCAGCCTCGCGCACAAAAATTGCGGTCCTTAGACCAGTGGGAAGGCTTGCTGGGCTTGGCCGAGCGCACCCAAGGGGTGGTAGCAGTATCACCCATGACCATGGGCGCTGGGTTTGCGCTGCGAGGTGATGCCAGCCAATCGATAGTACTTTTGGGAGTGGATGCGACACGCTACCAAAACATTGTGCGCATGGACCAATACATGCAACAAGGCCGTTTTGATGTATCCGCATCCAACACCGTTATTGGCAACGAACTGGCCAAAGACCTGGGCGTGACGGTGGGCGACAAAATTCGCGCCGTGAATGTGGATGGCCGAGGCGACTTGCTCACCGTGAGCGGCATCTTTGACATTGGCAACCGCGACCTCAACCGCCGCTGGGTCTACACCAGCATGAAGATGGCGCAGTCCCTCTTAGACCTGCCCGGTGGCGTGACTGAGATTGACCTGCGCGTTGCCGAACTCTTTGGCGCAGACCTCATTGCCCAACACCTGCAAGCCCAAACGGGCCTCAAGGTGGATAGTTGGATGCAGACCAATGCGCAGTTGCTCACAGCGCTGAAAAGCCAGAGCGCCTCCAACAACCTGATTCGCTTCTTTGTGGTGGTGATTGTGGCGGTGGGCATTGCCAGCGTGCTGGTGGTGTCGGTGGTGCAAAAGCAAAAGGAGATTGGCATTTTGCGGGCCATGGGCGCCACGCCTTTGCGCATCATGCAGGTGTTTTTGCTGCAGGGCGGCCTGTATGGACTGGTGGGCTCTGCCTTGGGCTCGGGCTTGGCGTTTGGTTTGCTACGCTTCTTCTCAAGCATTACCCGCAGTGCCGATGGCTCGTTTTTGGTCAAGCCGGAGCTTGACCTGGTGGTGGTGGCGCAAGCCTGCATCTTGGCCATGCTGGTAGGGGTGATTGCCGCCGCCCTGCCCGCTCGGCGCGCCGCCAAGTTGGACCCCGTGCAGGCCATTCGTATTTAGCGGCACTGAAATCGGCACCTGCACGTTATGAGCCACATCATCGAGCTTCAGGGCATCACCAAAAGCTACGGCCAAGGCACACCGGTAGTGACCGAGGTGCTGCATGGTATTGATCTGGCTATCTCCGAAGGCGAATTTGTGGCCCTTACCGGCCCGTCGGGTTCGGGCAAAAGCACGCTGCTCAATATCATTGGCCTATTAGAGCGAGCAACGTCAGGCACCCTGCGCGTAGACGGGCGCGACACCGCTGGCATGAACGATGCCGAAATCACCGCCCTACGCGGACGATCCATCGGATTCATCTTCCAGTTTCACCACCTGCTGCCCGGCTTTAGTGCGCTAGAGAACGTGATGATGCCCTCCATACTGGACCAAGGGCACGCCACGCCCGAAGGCAAGACCAAGGCCTTGCAATTGCTCAAACAAGTGGGCTTGGCAGACGCTGCCGATAAGCGCCCCTCTCAGCTCTCAGGTGGCATGCAGCAGCGCGTGGCCATTGCCCGCGCCCTCTCCCTTTCGCCACGGCTTATCTTGGCCGATGAGCCGACGGGCAACCTAGACACCCAAAGCGCTAACGAGGTATTTGAGCTACTGCAATCGACCAACCTTGAACAGCGCAGCGCCTGCTTGATCGTGACGCACGACCCTGCACTGGCAGCAAGGTGCCAACGTCGCGTTCATATTGTGGATGGCCAACTGGTCAAGACCGACACCTAGCCACCCCCTATAGGGTGCTGATGCTGTTGGTAATAGGGCGCTACTTGATGAGCGCCTGAAC
>JBIIYT010000311.1:0-3551 GCA_044346675.1 Rhodoferax sp.
GCCACACCGTGGCGGCCCGGGTCCAGCCCAATGATGTGGCGCACCACCACATCGCTGCCAAAGTTGCCGGTTTGGCGAATGGCTACGCCGCTGCGGCTGACATCATGCGGGCTCACCAGCCCCACCAATGTAGCGCGCACCACGGCCAAAGCTTCTTGGGGTTGGTCTAGCGACACGCCTAGGTCGTTCAGCATCACATCCAGCGCGGGCTCATTGTCTAGCGACACCACCACGTTGTGGTCCACCTCAGTCACTACCCGCGCGCGCGATACGGGCTTACACCCTTGGGTAACACGCGAGACCATGCCCACCCCTGGGCCAAAAGCCACACCACTCAAGCCACCGCTGAACACACCATTAGCTCCACCATGGCCGCGCAAATTTCCATCGCCCGCCACCGCAAACTGCACGTTCTCGTAGCGACTGCTGGAGAGGCCCCCAAACAAGTAGCCCGAGTCGGTGCGCGCGGCCATTTCTTCAATCAGCTCGCCCAGGTCTGACGTAGCAGGGTCGGCATGCACCAAGGCCGTATGCACCTCAAAGCCCATAGCCAAAGGGGCCACGCCCGAGAACACGCGGTACTGGTCGCTGGGCACGTCGAGCAGCATCACGCTGATGGCCGGCTCGTCAAAATACTCTACGTTATTGGAAGCAATACCCACGCCCACGGTACCAGACCAGTCCGTCACCAAAGGCAACTCGGCGCTGAGGTGCTCCAAAATGGCGGGGGCATCGGCTGCAAAGTGGTCAGTGATGTACAGCACCGCCAGCGTGGGCGCAGAGGCAAACTTGCCCAAGGCCATTTGCGCACGCAACTGCGCCAGCACCAAGGCACAAGCCATTTGCCACTGCGGGTGGGTGGCGTGGGCGTAAGGAAAGAGGTTCATCACCGTGTATCGACGTATTACTTGCCCTTAGGTGCTCTGCCCGTAGCGCTTGTTTTACGCACAGGTTTGCGCGCGGCAGCGCGCGGTTTGGGCGCACTGCTGGTTGTGGCCTTGTGCGCTGATGTTGCCGCGGCGGCGGCCTTGGTAGCCTGGGCGGCTACGCCACTGGCTTCTTTTACGGCACTCTCTGCAATTTTCTGAAACTGCTGGGTCAAAGAGCCCCACATTTGCATGGGATCAATCATTGTGGGCTTGGGGCTGCCTTCTTCGGCTGCACTGCTTTTAGCGGCAGCGTCCTTGGCTGCCTTGGCCGCTTCATTGGCAGACTCCTTAGCCGCAGCGGCTGCGCTTGCAGCACTCGACGCACTGGCCTGAGGCATGGCGCTGGCTGCGGCTTCGCCAAAGCTAAAGTTCATACCCTTCAAAGTAGCCAATGTCATCTTTTGCACTTCCAGCGCCTGAATGGTGGCGCCCAAGGCGTTGGAGTTTTGCTCCAACCAAAAGCGCACAATTTTGAGCTCTTCAATGCGCTTGTCCAGCTCTTCTACATCCAGCGTGGGGGCCACCCATTTGCCAAAGTTGGGCATGGTGGCGTTGTTGCCCGCAGCACCTTGGGCTAGGTTTTGCAAAAAGTCAAAGCCGGGCACAAATTTGCCAAATCCAGTGGGGTCTGCGTTGCTCATGGGTGCTCCAAAAAAGGGACTGTAGTTCAGGCTGATTCACAACCGCTGACTCCACTGTACCCGTTCTGAGCGCACGCTTAGCGCCTAGTTAATTCACCACGCCCAACTTCGTCACACCCTGGCGCTGGGCGGATGCCAGCACATTGGCTACAGCGGCGTACTTCGCGCGGGGGTGGGCGTGGATGTGCAGCTCGGGCTGGGGCAGCTGTTGGCTTAAGGCTTGTAAAGCGGCTTGCAAGGCTTCGTTGCCCTCCAAGGGCTGGCCATTCCAAAGCACGGTGTTGTCGGCTGCCACGTCCAGTCTTACTTTGGTGGGCGGCACAGGCGGCGCTTGCGCACTGACCGAAGGGGTGTTGAGATTGACCGAGTGCAACTGCGCGGGAATAGTGATGATGAACATGATGAGCAAGACCAGCATCACGTCGATGAGTGGCGTGGTGTTGATCTCCATCATCACATCAGAGGTGTCGCTGCCCTCGGTGGGGCCAATGTGCATAGACATGGTGTTGTGGTGTTCTATGTATTGCGCTCAGCGGCTGGGGTCGGTCACAAAGCCCACTTTGGCGATGCCTGCGCGGCGCAGCGCGGTCATGACTTGGCCTATGGGCTCAAAGTCGGCACGGCCGTCGCCGCGTATCTGCACCTCAGGCTGGGGCTCTTGCTGGGCTAAGGGCTTTAAGCGCCGCTCTAGCTCTGCGGTGGTGGGCACAGGCGTGTCGAACAAAAACATCTTGCCCGCTGCGTCTACCGATACCACCACCGTGTCGGGCCGGGTTTCGCGCGGTTGGTTTACTTGCTGGGGCAGCTGCACGGGCACCGACGTTGTGACCACCGGAATGGTGATGAGAAAGATGATGAGCAAGACCAGCATCACATCCACCAAGGGGGTGGTGTTGATCTGGCCCAGCAACTCATCGTCGCTGTCAGAGGCTATGTGAAATGCCATGGCGAACTTACTTACGTGGCGTAGCTAAGAGCACCGCATGCAGCTCGGCACCAAAGGCGCTGATTTGCTCCAAGAGCGCCTTGTTGCGCCGCACCAGCAGGTTGTAGCCCAGCACGGCAGGCACCGCTACGGCCAGGCCAATGGCGGTCATGATGAGGGCCTCGCCCACGGGACCAGCCACTTTGTCGATACTGGCTTGGCCAGACACGCCAATTTTGACCAGCGCGTTATAAATACCCCACACCGTTCCAAACAAGCCCACAAAGGGCGCAGTAGAGCCCACCGTAGCCAGCACAGCCAAGCCCTCTTGCATGCGGCTTTGAATGCTGGCAATAGCGCGCTGAATGTTCATGGTGAGCCAGGTGTTGAAATCCACCGCGCCCAACAAGCCCGCGTGGCGGGTGGCGCTTTGCAGGCCTTTTTCTGCCACATAGCGAAAGTGGCTGGTGGCTTGCAAGGCATCGGCCCCCTCGCGCACGCTGCCTGCGTTCCAAAAGTTTGCCTGTGCCTGTTTGGCCTGCTGCCCCAGGGCGCGCTGCTCTAGCCATTTGGTGACGATGACGTACCAGCTGGCGGCGCTCATCACCACCAAAATAAGCAGCGTGGCCTTGGCCACCAGGTCGCCCTGCTGCCACAGGGCTTGCAGGCCATAAGGGTTGTGTGGAGCCGCGGTGTCTGCAGCCATAGCAGCAGAACACCACAGCGCCGCAGCAGCGCAGGCCAAGCGGGGGTAAAGAGTTTGAGAGATCGAATGCATAAAAATTTCCTTGCTCAATAAAGGCCACTTATTCCAAGCGCCAGGTGTATTTCAGACTGGCCCAACTGGGCTCAGGTTTGCCGTCTACGGTACCGGGCTTGAACTGGCACTGGGACAGGCCTAGGCGCGCTGCCTCGTCTAGCCGGGCATAGCCCGAACTTTGCTCCACACGCGATTCCAACACACGGCCATCGGTACCAATCAAAAATTTCAGCACCACTGAGCCCTGCTCTTCGCGCCTGCGCGACAGGGGCGGGTACTCCGGCTTTTGGCAGTTG
>JBIIYT010000312.1:0-3550 GCA_044346675.1 Rhodoferax sp.
GCGCGCTTGCGGGCCAGTTGGTCAATGTCTTCAGGGGTGAGCGAGGGGGGCATGGTGCGTTCCATTCTAGAGTTAAATCCACCCCAGCCATTGGTGCCACACCAGCTGGCCTAGGTAGCGGCCCGGGGCTAGGGTAAACAGGCCTGCAATCACGCAGCCACCCATGTACAGGCCCTGCATGATGCGCCTATGGCGGCTAATATTTTTCTGGGCCAGGGCTACAAATGCGCCCAACAGCCCGACAAAAGTGACCGGCACAAACAAGTGGATGGGTGTGTAGCCGGCGAGGTTTGGCAACTGGTAGTCGCGTATAAACAGGGCCGACACTGCAGCGGCCAGCATGAGCGTGACCCAGGCGTAGCCAAACGCACGGTGTAGCTTGGGCCGCTGAACAGTGCCTTTGCGCGCCCACAAGGCAATGGGACCAATGGCCAGTGCGCCCAGGGCGGCGCTCATGTGCACGGCGATGATGGGGGTGAGCTGCATAGCAAGTACAAAGTAAATTGATTACCTGCACTGTGCCGGGCTATCCCATCCAAAGCGAGTGTTTTGCGACCAAACGCATTTTGCCGGGTGTCAAATGCCCAAAAAGCTTGCCCAAAGGCCCCGGCGCAGCGGGCGGGCTTTACTTGGCCTACACACCTGAGCCCCGTAGCCTTTCTACAATGGCCAGTATGAAAAAGTCTTATTGGATCGTGGGCGCTGTGGCCTTGGCCGCTTTGGCTGGCGGGGGCTGGTGGTGGGCGCAGCGCAGCGCCCAAGACGCCGTGCAGTACCGCACCGGCAAGATTGAGCGCGGTAATCTGCAGGCCACGGTGGCGGCCAGTGGGGCAGTGAACCCCGTGTCGCAGGTATCCGTGGGCACGCAGGTAAGCGGGCAAATACGCGATGTGCTGGTGGACTTCAACTCTGAAGTCAAAGCCGGCCAGCTGTTGGCGCAGATTGACCCCGAAACCTTTGAGTACCGCGTGCGCTCGGCCCAGGCCGATGTAGACGCAGCCCGCGCAGCTGTGCTCACGGCCCAAGCTAACCAAGTGGCGGCGCAGGCCCAAGTGTCGCGCGCGCAGGTGGATTTAGACGAGGCCAGGCGCGACTTTGAGCGCAAACAGAGCTTGGTAGAAAAACAGTTCATCGCGCAAAGCGAGGGTGACAAAGCCCGAGCGCTGGTTAACACCAGTGCCGAAGCACTCAAGGCCGTGCAGGCCCAGGTGGGCGTTGCCCAAGCGCAAGTAAAAACGGCGCAGGCCAACGTGGCCCAGCGCGAGGCGGCCTTGGCCCAAGCGCGCATAGATCTGGAGCGCACACGCATTACCTCGCCCGTGAATGGCATTGTGATCAAACGCTCTATAGAGCGCGGGCAAACCGTGGCCAGCAGCTTGCAAGCGCCAGAGCTGTTTGTGATTGCGCAAAACTTGTCCGACATGCAGGTGGACGCCAGCATTGACGAGAGCGACGTGGGCCGCCTGCGCACTGGGCAAAAGGCGACCTTTACCGTAGACGCATTCCCCGGCCAAACGTTTGAGGGCGAAATACTTCAAGTGCGCAAGGCCGCACTCAGCGTGGCCAATGTGGTGACCTATGTGGCGGTGGTGCGCTTTTCTAACGTGGGCGGCAAGCTGCTGCCGGGCATGACCGCCAATGTGCGCGTGGCCACCGACCAGCGCGAGAACGTGCTTAAGGTGCCCAACGCGGCTTTGCGTTTGCGCATAGCCGGGGTGGAGCCTGCGCCTGAGCCTGCGGCGCCAACATCTGGTGCTTCCAGTGCAGGGCAGGGTGGTGGAGGCCAAGGCGCTCAGGGTCCCGGGACCGAGTTTCGAAATCGCTTGGTGGCCGAGCTAAAACTTTCAGAGCCTCAAGTGGCCAAGGTAGATGCCATTTACTCGGAGGCGAAGCCAAAGTTTATGCAGCTGCGCGATTTAAGTGCTGAAGAGCGCCCCAAGGCGCGCGAGCGCATTACGGCCGACATTCGCGCCCGCATTGCCGATGTGCTCACGCCTGAGCAAAAGGCCCGCTATGCCACGCTGGTGGCGGAGACGGCAAGCCGCACCAGCACCCGCGGCCGCGTGTTTGTGTTGGATGCCAATGGACAACCCAAAGCGTTTAACGTGCGTTTGGGTATTTCGGACGGTAGCAGCACCGAGCTTTTGCTGGGGCCCAACTCCCCCGCTGCGGCAGAGCTCAAAGAGGGCACCGAAGTGCTTATCGGAGTGAAGACACCGGGTGGCGCAGGCCCCACCAAGCCCGCGGCTACTGGCCCACGTCCCCCGTTCTGATTGGCCATGAACAGCCCCACTGCCATGCCTGCTGGCGCGCTCATTGCGGCGCGCGGCCTTACCAAGAGCTACTTCATGGGCACTCCCACCCAGCGGGCTGTTGGTGCTGGGCAAACGGTGCATGCGCTCAAAGGCGTATCGTTGGACATTGCGGCGGGCGATTTTGTGGCGATCATGGGTGCGTCGGGTTCGGGCAAGTCCACCTTGATGAATATTTTGGGCTGCTTGGACACGCCCACCCAGGGCGAGTACCACTTGGCGGGGGAGGCGGTGCAGAGCATGGGGCAAGACCAACTCGCCTCTATTCGCAACCGGCGCATTGGCTTTGTGTTTCAGCAGTTCAACCTGCTGCCCCGCACATCGGCGATAGAAAACGTGGAGCTACCGCTGGTGTACGCCGGTGTCAAAGCACAGCCGCGCCGTGAGCGCGCGCGCCAGGCTTTGCAGCGCGTGGGCTTGGGGGAGCGCGCTAACCATACGCCAGCCGAGTTGTCGGGTGGGCAGCAGCAGCGTGTGGCCATAGCGCGGGCGCTGGTCAACAACCCGCAACTCATCTTGGCGGACGAGCCCACCGGCGCGCTGGACTCGCAAACCAGTGAAGACATCATGCGCTTGCTCACCGAGCTCAACGCCCAAGGCATGACCGTGGTGCTGGTCACCCACGAGGCCGACATTGCTGCCTGGGCGCGGCGCAAGCTGGTGTTCAAAGATGGGTTGATGGTGGAAGACCTAGCCCAAATGGGGCAAGGGGTGCAGGTATGAACTTGCTTGCTGCTTTGCGCAGTGCCCTGCGTGCGCTTGCTGCCAACACACTGCGCAGCATTTTGACCATGCTGGGCATCATCATTGGTGTGGCGGCCGTCATCACCATGATTGCGGTGGGCCAAGGCGCTACTGCGCGGGTGCAAGAGCAGATGAAGGGGCTGGGCTCCAACATCATGCTGGTGCTGCCCGGGGGCGTGTCGCAAGCCGGTGTGCGCTTGGGTGCGCAAACCCGCCAGCGCCTGCTTGAGGAAGACGCACAGGCCATAGCGCTGGAGATACCCGAGGTGCAAGTGGCCGCACCAACATCGCGCGCCAGCGGGCAACTCGTGTTTGGCAACACCAACTGGGGCACCCGAATTTTTGGGGTGAATAACGATTACCTAGAGGCGCGCGATTGGCCACTGGCCAGTGGCCGTGTGTTTGATGCAGCCGAGCTCTCAGGCTCGGCCAAGGTGGCGTGGATAGGCGCTACGGTAGCGCGCGAGCTGTTTGGCGATCAAGACCCGGTGGAG
>JBIIYT010000313.1:0-3548 GCA_044346675.1 Rhodoferax sp.
ACCTTCCTATGACCTACCGCATTGCCCCCTCCCTGCTCTCTGCCGACTTTGCCCGCTTGGGTGAGGAGCTAAAAAACGTGATCGCCGCAGGTGCCGACTGGATTCACTTTGACGTGATGGACAACCACTACGTGCCCAACCTCACCTTCGGCCCCATGATTTGCAGCGCCCTCAAACCCCACGCCAAAACCGCCGCCGGGGTGGCCGTGCCGATTGATGTGCATTTGATGATCTCCCCCGTAGACGCGCTGGCCGCCCAGTTTGCTGAAGCTGGGGCAGACCTGATCAGCTTTCACCCTGACGCCTCAAACCACGTGCACCGCAGCATTCAGGCCATCAAGAGCAAAGGCGTCAAAGCCGGGCTGGTGTTTAACCCCGCAGAACCCTTGGACGTGCTGGACTGGGTGATTGACGATATTGACCTCATCCTCATCATGAGCGTGAACCCTGGCTTTGGTGGGCAGAGCTTTATCGACTCCGCCCTGCGCAAGATCGAAGACGTGCGCAAACGCATTACCGCCAGCGGCAAAGACATTCGGCTGGAGGTGGACGGCGGCATCAAGGCAGACAACATCCGCCGCGTGGCCGACGCGGGGGCCGACACCTTTGTGGCCGGCAGCGCCATCTTTGGCAAGCCCGACTACAAGGCCGTGGTGGACGCCATGCGCACGGCCTTGAAGGGCTAGGGGGCATGGTCGCCGAAACAGGCCAGCGCTTTGACGCAGCCATAGTCGACCTAGACGGCACCTTGGTAGACACCATGGGCGACTTTGTGGCCGCCTTGCAGGGCATGCTGCTGGACTTGCCCGCCCCTTTTTGCGGCTACCCCTTGCAGGCCCACGAGGTAGAGCCGCTGGTGGGTAAGGGCTCAGAAAACTTAATAAAAAGCGTATTGGCGCTTATTGGGCAGGCGCAAGTAGCTACAAATAGCATAGCGGATTATGAAATTTCACTCTTTGCCAAAGCCTGGCAGAGCTACCAAAAGCATTACCAAGCCGTGAACGGCCACCACTCCAAGGTGTACCCCGGTGCCCAAGAGGGATTGCAGCATATGCACGGCTTGGGCCTGCGCATGGCCTGTGTCACCAACAAACCCACCGCCTTTGCCAAAGAACTGCTGCGCCAAAAAGGCTTGGATGGTTTTTTTGAGTTGACCTTGGGGGGCGACGCGTGTGAGTACAAAAAGCCCCACCCTATGCCCCTGCTCCAAGCCTGCCAGTTGCTGGGCACCACGCCCCACAAAACGCTGATGGTGGGCGACTCTAGCAACGACGCCCAAGCCGCCCGAGCCGCAGGCTGCCCGGTGCTACTGGTCACCTATGGCTACAACCATGGCGAGCCGGTGCGCGGGGTAGACGCCGATGCGTTTACCGACTCACTGGCCCACATACCGTGGGCCAGTTTGGAAGATCCAAAAGCTTAAAAAGTTTCCCACTCATCATCACCGCCCGCAGGCTTGGCCTTGGCGGTGGAGAGCTTGGGTGCTACCGGGGCGGCGCTAGCTGGTTTGGGCGCAGCACTTGTTTTGGCAGGCCCCGCTGCGGCACTGCTACGTTGGCCAGGGTTTTTACGGTTTGCCCCCTCGGCCCGGCGCTCGGGGCCATCGAAGGACCCCGCCTTGCCCGTGTTGGAGCGCACGTGGGCTTTGGCCAAGCTCTGGGCCTGCGGGTCTGCCGCGCCCAGCTGAAACACCGCCACCACCTGCACCAACTCCTGCGCCTGCGAGCGCAAACTGCTCGCTGCTGCGGCCATCTCTTCCACCAGCGCCGCATTTTGCTGGGTGGCTTGGTCCATTTGCGTGACCGCCTCGCCCACCTGTGCCACACCCAAACTTTGCTCGTTGCTGGCCGCGCTGATCTCGCCCATGATGTCGGTTACCCGTTTGATAGAGCCCACCACCTCGGTCATGGTCACACCCGCTTCGTCTACTAGGCTGGTGCCTTGCTCCACGCGCTCTACGCTGGCGCTAATGAGGCTCTTAATCTCTTTGGCCGCATCGGCACTGCGCCCCGCCAGAGAGCGCACTTCACTAGCAACCACGGCAAAGCCGCGCCCCTGCTCACCTGCTCTGGCTGCTTCCACCGCCGCATTCAGCGCCAAGATGTTGGTCTGAAAGGCTATGCCATCAATCACACTAATGATGTCTGCAATCTTGCGCGAAGACTCGTTAATGCCCTTCATGGTCTCTACCACCTGGCCGACCACCTCGCCACCCTTCACCGCCACGGTGCTTGCGCTCATGGCCAGTTGGTTGGCTTGGCGGGCGCTGTCGGCGTTTTGTTTTACCTGCGCGCTGAGCTCTTCCATGCTGGCGGCGGTTTCTTCTAGCGCGCTGGCTTGGCTCTCGGTGCGGCTGCTCAGGTCGTGGTTGCCGGAGGCAATTTCAGAGCTGGCCGTGGCTACGCCTTCAGCGCCTTGGCGCACGTTGACCACCATTTGGCGCAAGTTGGTCTGCATGGTGTTCAGAGATGCCAGCAGTGCGCCTACCTCGTCTTTGCCCGTCGTGTCTATGCTGCTGCTGAGGTCGCCATGGGCTACCAGTTCGGCTACCTGTACCGCTTGCTCTAGGGGGTGCAGTATTTGTCGACTTAGCAATACCCCGCCCGCCACCGCTGCTGCGGTGGCGAAAATCATCAGGCCCAAGGCTATGGCTTTGTTGCGGTCAGCATCACCTGCGGCTTGGGCGGCGACGGCTTTCTGGTTCGCCACCAGTTGCAGTGTTAGTTCTTTCATTAGTGCTTGTGCCGGCCGGTCTACACCGCTGGCCGCTTTGTCGCCCACGGCGGGGCTGTTGGCGGCGGCTTGGTATTCGGCAAATGCTTTGCGGTACCCGACCGATGTTTGCTCGAGCGCTTGTCCCAGCTTCTTGGCGGTAGCCTGGGTAGTTGCGTCGTCCATCAGCCCCTCAAGCTCTTTGGCCTTGGCTTCGGCGGTTTGCATAGCCTTAAGGTGCGAGCTCCAGAATTTGTCTAGCGCTTTGGGGTCTGCGCCGCGCAGTAGCGTGTTTTTCCACTCTTGTATGGCTAACGCGAAAGCTAAAGTTGTGTCCGACAACACTGCGCTGACTTCGATGTCGTCTTGGACTCTCTTTTCTAGATGAGTTATCGAGCCCGAGAGTTTGAAAAGCCCAAAAATGGAACTTCCAAACAAGAGGGAGCAGGCCAGCGCAAACGCCAAGGGTAGTTTAAGTTTGAGTTTCATATCAACGAGCTCCAAAAATTATTAACAAGAGCAAAAAACTCACTGTACCCGCAACTTGCACCCTAAGGGCTAGGGAAAACGCGGGGAAGTGCAGTAATAGGCCGTAAAGCCAGCATTATTTGCAATATTGTTGGCAATGTAGGGCTGCCCATGGGGGTTTGCTACACTGGGGCCATGTTTGTTCACCACATTCACATCACGGGTTGTAGTGACCGGGGAGCCTGGCCTTGGCGTACGCGCTTTTTTTCGCATTGACTGCACTAACCCCCGTTTAAACACAGCGCCACCCCTTGGGGTGTGGCGCGGGCGGTGCCCAATGGGCTGAATCCACACCACAGCCCTTGCGC
>JBIIYT010000036.1:0-11602 GCA_044346675.1 Rhodoferax sp.
GAGTGGAATGGCAAACCCATGGTGCACGAGTTAGAGCCCGGCATGAATCAATCTGGCAAATGGTGGACTTTGCATCAGGGCAAGCGCTGGTACACGCTCGTGAGTAGAGGAGAGCGCTACAGTGCCTACGTGCCGGGCGCGCTGGACGGGATGCCATTTTTTTACTCGGGCGATGACAGCAAGAATGCCTCCGCCGACGCGCTGCGTTGACCTCTTGCCGCTTGGGCAGAAGTGCGCTGGGAGTTAGGCCCTGCTACAGCTTGCGCGGCATCTCGGCTGGGTGCATTTGGCCTGGCGTGTTGTCCATATAGCCTTTGCCGTCTTTCATTCCTTTTTTGCCCATGACTTGCCATGCGGTGCGCTGCTCGGCCAATCGGGCCAAAAACTCCAGCTCTTCGTCGGTGTGGTTGATGGCCGGTGCGGCGGTAAGTGAGCGGCCATTTTGCGGGCTTGTCTCGCCATAGAAAGCTTGGTGGTAGCTGGCTTGGCTCAGAATTTGGTCGGCCCCAGCGCGCATGTCTACCGTGCCATAACAGTTACAAAAGTAGCTGCGATTATCTTGGTTGGCAAAAATTTCGGTGTACACCCCGGTGCCGCGAATGCCGGCAGTGATGGTGGGCGTAATGATTTGTCGGCTAGAGCCCTTGCCCCATACGCTGGCCACTGCGCCGCTGATAAGCCGCAGTACGCTCACCGCGTTGAGCGTGGCACCACGTTCTATGGTCATGGTGGAGTTTTGGCGCATATGAAAGGCCGAGTTGCCCACTACGAAGATTAGTTTGGAGCCGGGCCCGGTCGCGATTTGGTCCCCGGTTTGAATCATGTGTTGGGGTGTAAGGCGTGTGCCGTTCAAGGTGGCATCGCCCACCATTTCTACAATGTTGCTGCGCGACTGCGCTTGCGCGCCCGCAAAGCCCCCCATCGCTGTCCATGCGGCTGCAGCTTGCAAGAAGCCGCGGCGTTGAAACCATAAAAGTTCTTCTTCGGTACGGCCGTGCAAAGTGTGCTGGGTCATTGGGGTTCTCCTAGAGTGGCTTCAAAGCAATCGCGGAATGTGAAGTACATAGATGTGACGATCATTGCGTACCAAAGCAATGAGCTGGAAAAAACAAGTGTAACGAAAAGCTCTTTCGAATTGCCCGCAATGACAGTGAGTAAGGAGATGGCAAAACTTATGGCAACGGACACGCCAATCCATGCGGCGGCGAATACTGCCAAAGCGCGGTAGTTTTTGACCACTGTGACCGCGCTGAAAAAGATGCTTTTCCCGGGTGTAAGTTGGTGTCGGTGTACCAGCGCACTTGCGTTAGAAAAAATAAGCAGCAGAGGTGCATTGAGGCCAATAAACAAAAGCAATGCGTATTGAAGCCTGGCATTTTCAAGAATGCTTGGCAGCTCACTGACCTTCGCACCGTCCCACAACAGTTTGACCAAGGCACCGTCGTCAATCAGTGCCGACAAACCCAGAACGGCCCAAAAACTGCAAAAGTAAACGGTACCTATGATGAGAATGGACTTGGTTTGTTGCTTGCCTTGGCGCAGGGCACTCACTAAGGCGCTAGGTTTGGGGAACATGCTGTTTGAAGCCTGCTCACTTGCTAAAAATATTCCAACCGCGAGCGCGGGTACCAGCATCAGCGAGAGTGCGCCGCCTACAACAGGCAAAGCACCCACGACGATGAGCGCTACGAAGGCCATAAAAAACAAGCCAGATAGCGCCAAGGGTTGCTTAAAAAAAGTGCCGATGCCAAGCTTCACCCACTGGACGCCTTGCATGGCGGGGTTGATTTGAAGTTTCATGGGGTCAGAGCCGTAAGGTGGGGCAATGTCAGGGTCATGGTCAGTGGCGCATGGATGCGTTGGCGCAGTATGCGTTCAAAGTGGGTGGGGTCGTGGGCTTTGAGCATGCTGGCTTCGCGGGGCAGGTAAAAGTCCCACAGGCGCGACAACCAAAACCGCAGTGCTCCGGCGCGCAGCATGGCGGGCAGCAGCTCGCGCTCTGCAGCGCGCAGGGGGCGCACCTGGGCGTAAGCGTTTAAGAAGGCGGCGCTGCGCTCAGCATCGGCAGTGCCTTGGCCTAAGTCTACGCACCAGTCGTTCAGGCACACCGCTATGTCAAACACCCAGGCATCTACCCCCGCAAAATAAAAGTCAAAAAAACCGGTGAGCTGGGGAGCTTGGGAGCTTTCAGTTTGCGTTGCATCGCCACTGGCAAACATCACGTTGTCGCGAAACAAATCGGCATGAATGGGGCCACGCGGTAGCGCCGTGTACGCGGCCAGGGTGCTCACATGGTTTTGGTAGGCCAGCTCGCTTTGCAGCAAGGCTGCTTGGGCGGGGGTCAGGTGGGGCAGTACCACGGGCACCGTGGCGTTCCACCAGTCCAGGCCACGCAGGTTGGGCTGGTGCATAGAAAAATCTTGCCCGGCCAAATGCATGCGGGCCAGCATGGTGCCCACCTGGGCGCAGTGGGCGGCGCTGGGTTGCAATTCGCTGCCGCCCTGTAGGCGGTTCACCACGGCAGCGGGCTTGCCGTTCAGGGTGTGCAGCACGTCGCCGTCGGCATCGGCTGCCGGGTCTGGCACCGGTATGCCGTGAAAGGCCAGGTGTTTCATCAGCCGCAGGTAAAACGGTAGCTCGGCCGCGCTTAAGCGCTCAAACAGGGTGAGCACATAGGCGCCCTGGTCGGTGGTGACAAAGTAGTTGGTGTTTTCTATGCCGCCAGAGCAGCCTTGCATGTGCTGCAGGGTGCCCAGCTTGAGGCTGGATAAAAAACCGCTGGCCTCGTCAAACGAGACTTCTGTGTAAACCGCCATGGAATAAGGTGCTGGTAAGTGAATACTGGGGCAG
The DNA here is from genome assembly GCA_044346675.1 of Rhodoferax sp. GTDB lineage: Bacteria > Pseudomonadota > Gammaproteobacteria > Burkholderiales > Burkholderiaceae_C > Allorhodoferax. The sequence goes on from JBIIYT010000036.1 coordinate 2,851, forward strand.
CGCTGGGGGCATGCATGCCGCAATTGTAGGGCCGCAAGCTGCAGGCAAAATACCCCTATGACCGATCCCCACAATACACTCCTTCTCATAGACGGCTCTAGCTACCTGTACCGCGCGTTTTTCGCCGGTGGCGATAGCATGAGCACCACGCTGCCGGACGGCACCGTGCAAAAGACAGGCGCTATTCGCATCCTCATCAACATGATGCAGGCCCTGCGCAAAGAGGTGCCTGCCGCCTATGTGGCCTGTGTGTTTGATGCCAAGGGCCCTACCTTTAGGGATGCCATCTACCCCCAATACAAAGCCCAGCGTTCCCCCATGCCCGACGATTTGCGCAGCCAAATTGCGCCTATTCACGAAGTGGTGCGCCTGCTGGGCTGGGCGGTGCTGGATGTGCCGGGGGTAGAGGCGGACGACGTAATTGGCACCTTGGCCGTGGCCGGGGCCAAGCGCGGCATGCAGGTGGTGGTGAGCAGTGGCGACAAAGACCTGGCGCAGTTGGTGAACGAGCACATCACCATCATCGACACCATGAACGGCAAGCGCCGCGATTTGGCCGGCGTAGAAGCCGAGTTTGGCGTGCCTGCGCACCTGATGCTGGACTACCAAATCCTGGTGGGCGACACGGTGGACAACGTGCCCGGCGTAGAAAAAGTGGGCCCCAAAACGGCGGTGAAGTGGCTGCAAGAATATGGCTCGCTGCAAGGGGTGGTGGACAACGCGGCCAACATCAAAGGCGTGGTGGGCGAGAACTTGCGCAAGGCGCTGGACTGGCTGCCCATTGGTCGCCAGCTGTTGGCTATCAAAACCGACTGTGATTTGGATGGCTGGATGCCAAGCCTGCCTGCTATGGATTCAATAGCTGTTGGCGCTCAAGATACGGCGGCTTTGCGTGATTTTTATGAGAAGTATGGGTTTAAGGGGCTGGCCAAGGCGCTGGGCAGCGACGCGAATGGCGCAACCGAACGCACAAACAAAAGCAACTCTCCCGGCTTGTTTGACGAACCCACTTCCTCCGACCCCGACGCCATGGGGGTTACAGCCAGCTCCGCTGCGCTGCGTGGCTCTGACCCTCATGGCGCTCTCATCTGCGACACGATCTTCACTTGGGAGGCGTTTGACACTTGGCTGGGCCAACTCCAGTCCGCCGAGCTGGTGGCGCTGGATACCGAAACTACGTCACTGGATGAAATGCGCGCCGAGATCGTGGGCATTTCCGTCAGCGTAGAGCTGGGCAAAGCAGCTTACATACCCCTAGCACACAGCTACCCTGATGCGCCCGCGCAGCTGCCACGCGACGAGGTGTTGGCCCGCCTTAAACCTTGGCTAGAAAACCCCCAACGCCCAAAGCTGGGCCAGCACGTCAAGTACGACCGCCATGTGTTTGCCAACCACGGCATCGAAGTGCAGGGCTATGTGCACGACACCATGCTGCAAAGCTACGTGCTAGAGGTGCACAAGCCCCACGGCTTAGCAAGCTTGGCCGAGCGGCACTTGGGGCGCAACGGCATTAGCTTTGAAGACTTGTGCGGCAAAGGCGCACACCAAATTGGCTTTGACCAGGTGGACATTGCCAAGGCCGTTGAATACGCCTGTGAAGACTCCGACATGACGCTGGCGGTGCACCAGGTGCTGTGGCCGCAGCTGCAAGGCAAGGACAAACTGCGCTTTGTGTACGAGCTAGAAATAGCCAGCAGCGAAGCCTTGTACCGCATAGAGCGCAACGGTGTGCTCATAGACGCCCCCACCCTGGCCGCGCAAAGCCATGCGTTGGGCCAGCGCATCATGCAGCTAGAGACCGAGGCGAACGAGTTGGCGGGCCAGCCGTTTAACCTGTCTAGCCCCAAGCAAATTGGCGAAATATTCTTTACCAAGCTGGGCCTGCCCGTGGTGAAGAAAACCGCCACCGGCGCGCCCAGCACCGATGAAGAGGTGTTGGAAAAACTGGCCGAAGACTTCCCCCTGCCTGCCAAAATACTAGAGCACCGGGGCTTGGCCAAACTCAAAGGCACTTACACCGACAAACTGGCCCAACTCGCCTTGCCCCGCACGGGCAGGGTGCACACCCACTATGCACAAGCCGTGGCAGTGACCGGTCGCTTAAGTAGCAATGACCCCAACCTGCAAAACATCCCCATCCGCACCCCCGAGGGCCGCCGTGTGCGCGAGGCCTTTGTGGCCCCTGCGGGCTGCGTGATAGCCAGTGCCGACTACAGCCAGATCGAGCTGCGCATCATGGCCCACATTAGTGGCGACGCGGCGCTCTTGCGAGCTTTTACCGATGGGTTAGACGTGCACCGCGCCACTGCGGCCGAGGTGTTTGGCGTGGCAGTAGAGCAGGTGAGTAGCGAGCAGCGCCGCTATGCCAAGGTGATTAACTTTGGGCTGATTTACGGCATGAGCGCCTATGGCCTGGCACGCAATTTAGGGATTGACAACACCGCCGCCAAAAACTACATCACCCGCTACTTTGAGCGCTACCCCGGTGTGAAGCAGTACATGGACGATACCCGTGCCCAGGCCAAGGCGCAGGGCTATGTGGAAACCGTGTTTGGGCGGCGGCTGTACCTGCCCGAGATCGCCAGCCCCAACGGTCAGCGCCGCGCCGGTGCAGAGCGCGCCGCCATCAATGCCCCCATGCAGGGCACGGCGGCAGACCTGATTAAACTCAGTATGGTCAAAGTGCAACAGGTGCTGGATGCGGAAAAAAGAGCCACCAAAATGATCATGCAGGTGCACGACGAATTGGTGTTTGAAGTGCCTCAGAGCGAGGTGGACTGGCTGAAAGTGGAAATTCCGCGCCTGATGGCGGGTGTGGCGGATTTAAAAGTGCCGCTCTTGGCCGAGGTGGGCGTAGGGGCCAATTGGGATAAGGCACATTGAGGCAGGAAACTGGGGCTTAACCAGCGCCGCCTAAATATATGCATTGCCACACTGTTATGCTTTCGTTACGATGGCTCTTGCGTGAATTCAGTTTTTGCGCATCCCCTTTACGAAAATATTTATTTTTCAGGTATGAACGCTATGAAAAGTTTAAAACAGACGGTTCGGATGATGTTGGCAGTGATTCTTTTGCCAGCGCTTTTTTTGCTATTTGTTCTCTACAAAGTGGGGGCTTCCAATGACCAAGTGACTTACGCGACCGCGTCCCGCTATGAGTCTTATTTGCTGGCGGACGAACTGCGCCAAAGCTCGGATGACTTGACGCGGTTGGCCCGCACCTATGTAGTGTCAGGCAACCCGGAGTGGGAAAAACAATACTTTGAGATATTGGATATTCGCAACGGCAAGAAGCCCCGCCCCAACCAGTACGAGAAGATTTATTGGGATTTTCGGGCCGCAGGCACCGAGCCCAACCGTGGTATGGGTGTGGCAGTGCCCTTGCAAGATCTTATGAAGACCGCAGGCTTTACCGATGCGGAGTTCGCCAAGCTCAAAGAAGCCCAGGCCAACTCTGACGATTTGGTGAAGACCGAAACCATTGCCATGAACATGGTCAAAGGCCAATTTGACGATGGAAAAGGGGGCTTTAGCAAAAAGGGCGAACCGGATCTGGAGAAGGCCCGCACCCTAATGCATGACCAAAACTACCATCTGTTCAAAGCCAAGATCATGAAGCCGGTGGATGAGTTTTTGGTGCTGATGGACCAACGCACTGGGGCTGCAGTAGAGGCAGCCCTGCAGCAGAAAAGTTTTTGGTATTCGGCGTTGCTTATCACCGCGGTGGTCAATATTTTGAGTGCAGCGATTAGCTTGCTGCTGCTGCAGCGCTTGGTGTTTTCCCGCTTGGGTGGCGAGCCTTCTGAAGTACGTGGCGTAGCAGAGGCTGTGCGCCAAGGCAACTTGGCGGTGGATGTGCGCTTGGACAAGGGCGACGAACACAGTGTGATGGCCGCCATGAAGGCTATGCGCGACCAGCTGTCCCAAGTGGTCACCAACGTGCGCAGGGGTGCCGAGAGCGTAGCTACCGCTAGCTCAGAAATTGCCTCCGGCAACCACGACCTGTCCAGCCGCACTGAAAACCAAGCCAGCGCGCTGGAAAAGACTGCCTCGGCCATGGAAGAGCTCAGCGCCACGGTGAAGCAAAACGCCGACAGCGCCCGCCAAGCCAATCAGCTGGCTACCAGCGCGAGCACCGTAGCCGTCAAAGGCGGCGAAGTGGTCGGCCAAGTGGTAGAGACCATGAAGGGCATCAACGAGTCCAGCCGCAAGATCGCAGACATCATTAGCGTGATTGACGGCATTGCCTTCCAAACCAATATCTTGGCGCTAAACGCTGCGGTCGAGGCGGCCCGTGCAGGCGAGCAAGGCCGCGGCTTTGCGGTGGTGGCCAGCGAGGTGCGCTCTCTGGCTGGGCGCAGTGCAGAAGCGGCCAGAGAAATCAAGAGCCTCATTAGCGCCAGCGTAGAGCGTGTAGAGCAAGGCACCGCACTGGTAGATGAGGCGGGCAGCACCATGACCGAGGTGGTCAGCTCTATTCGCCGCGTGACCGACATCATGGGCGAAATCAGCGCCGCCAGTAACGAACAAGCCGCAGGGGTGAGCGAAGTCGGCGCGGCCGTGAGCCAGATGGACCAAGCCACTCAGCAAAACGCGGCGTTGGTAGAGGAGATGGCGGCCGCAGCCAGCAGCTTGCGCTCGCAAGCCCAAGACTTGGTGCAGGTGGTGGCGCAATTTAACGTGGGTGCGGGGCAAGACTACACGCCTGCACCGGCCCAAGCACCGGTGCGTGCAGCCGCCGCAAAGGCCCTGCCCTTTAAAGGTGCTGAGCGTCGTCTGGATGCATCGCCTCGCTCCGCCCCCAAAACTGCAACTCCGTCCAGCGCGAGCCCAGCGCCGAACGCGACGAAGCCTGCCCCGGCCAAACCAGCACCCAAGGCCACCCCCGCCGGTGGCGATGACGAATGGGAGACCTTTTAGTAGGCTTTCCCCATGACTTTGATAGCGATACTGCTAGGCACCTTGGTGGCTGGCATAGGCAGCGTTTGGCTGGCTGCTGCCTTAAGCTTTGGTGCGCTAGCGCGCTACACCCAGCACATGCTGAGTTTGGCCGCCGGTGCCCTGATGGCCACGGCATTTATGCACTTGTTGCCCGAGGCGTTTGAGAGCCAGGCCAGCGCGCATGACCTGTTCCTGACCTTGCTAGTGGGCGTGGTTTTTTTCTTTTTGCTCGACAAGGCTGAGCTGTGGCACCACGGGCATGAGCACCACCATGCCGATGCACATGCCTCCCATGCACACAGCCATGGTCACCACCATGGGCGCCAACATGCACCGGTGTCTGGGAGCTGGGCGGTACTCACGGGCGACAGCGTGCACTGCTTTGGCGACGGGGTGCTTATTGCCTCTGCATTTATGGCCGACCTGCGTTTGGGGGTCATTGCTTCGCTCGCAGTCTTGGCGCATGAGGTGCCTCACCACATGGGCGACCTGATGGTCTTGGGCAGCGGCACGAGCAACAAACGCATGGCTGTCATCAAGGTATCTATGGCTGGTGCAGTCACTGCCTTGGGCGGCTTGGTGGGCTTTTGGCTGGTAGAGCAACTGCATGATTTTTTGCCCTACTTTTTGGTGGTGGCGTCTAGCAGCTTTGTGTATGTGGCCTTGGCAGATTTGATACCGCAGTTGCAAAAGCACTTGTCTGCCAAGGAAACCGCCGCGCAGATTGGATGGCTCATGGTGGGTATTGCTTTGGTCACGGTGGTGAGCGGCTTAGCACACGGGCATTGAAGGGCTGTGAAAACCCTTAGACGCTCGGGTCTTTTCTTAGTTAAATCAAACGTTTGATTTAAGCCGCTACAATCGCGGCCATGAAACATGCGTCGCCCATAGCAGCCGCCCCTAGCGAGTTGCCTAACCCCCGTACTCTAAAGCCCATGCGCAGCGATGGTGAGCAGGCCAAAGGCCGCTTGCTTGATGCGGCACTGGTGCTTTTTGCAGAAAAAGGGTTTGCCAAAACATCCACCCGCGAAATTGCCCAAGCCGCGCAGGTCAATATTGCGTCTATCAGTTACTACTTTGGAGACAAGGCGGGCTTGTATCGGGCTGTTTATATGGACCCGCGAGGCAACCCGCATGTGGATGCCGCAAGGGGAGAGACCTCTCCGCCGGACCTAGACACATTCTTGCGTGCCTTGTTGCTTGGATTTACCGAGCCACTCAAGCAAGGCGATGTAGTGCAAAGCTGCATGAAGCTGCACTTTCGTGAAATGCTGGAGCCCACAGGCTTGTGGCAGGAAGAAATTAAGACCGAGATTAAGCCAGCGCACCAAGCGCTGGTACGCCTGCTGTGTGACCATTTGGGCTTAAAAAAGGCCGATGACGATGTGCATCGCTTGGCTTTTTCTTTGGTGGGCTTGGGCGTCATGCTGCATGTGGGGGGCGACGTTTTTAAGGCCGTTCGCCCCAATTTGCTGAGCTCGCTCAAGTCGATTGACGCGTACGGCCAGCGCTTGCTGGAGTTTGCCCATGCCATGGTGCACGCCGAAGCCCTGCGCAGGCGCAAGGCGGCATCGGCCTAGGCCTGTAGGCTTCTGCACACCAACGCATTGCATGCACAGCAACCCAATCATTTCAATTCAATTCAATTGCAATTCTTCTGTACGCACCATGACTAATTTGCTTCAACGCTTGCGCTTGGCACCTGCCATTTCTTTTGCACTGGTTGCTGCTCTGGCTCTGGGCGGATGCGCTATTTCTATGCCGCCAACCCAAGTGGCTGCCAACGCCGCGCCGCAGTGGCAAGCCCCATTACCCCACCAAGGGGCGGTGGGCAGTTTGAGCCAGTGGTGGCAGCGCCAGGGCGACCCGGTGTTGGTGGAGTTGATAGAGGCCGCCCAGACGGTGAGCCCCACCGTGGCCAGCGCCTTGGCGCGGGTGGAATCGGCCCGCGCTAGCCAAGTGGCGGCAGGTGCTGCCTTGTTGCCCAAGGTAGACGCATCGGTCTCGGCCAGCCGGGGCGTGAGCCAGCCCAATGTGCCGGTGTCTACCACCAGCCAAGCGGGCTTGCAAGCTAGTTGGGAGCTTGATTTGGTAGGTGCCAACCGTGCGGTGCGTGATGCGGCGCAGGCCCAAACCGCGGGCACCCAAGCCCTGTGGCACGACGCCCGTGTGTCGGTAGCGGCTGAGGTGGCCAATGTGTACTACAGCTTGCGCACCTGCTACCAGTTGTTGGACGTGGCGCGCAGCGACGCGAAGTCGCGCGCCGAGACCGCGCGCTTGGCCGACATCAGTGCACAGGCAGGCTTTACCGCACCGTCGGTTGCGGCACTGGCCCGCGCCAGCAGTGCGCAGGGCAGCGCCCGCGTCACCCAACAAGCCGCACAGTGCGACTTGGATACCAAAGCCTTGGTAGCTCTGACTGCACTGCCCGAGCAAACCTTGCGGCAAAAAGTGGCTGGAGCGCTTGCTGCACAGGCGCAAGAAGCTCCCATTTCTATAGCAAGTGTGCCCGCCCAAACGCTCACCCAGCGCCCCGATGTATTTGCCGCTGAGCGCGACGTTGCCGTGGCCAGCGCGCAGGTAGGCAGTGCACAGGCCCAGCGCTACCCGCGTTTAACGCTGGGAGGCTCCATAGGCGCGCTGCGCAGCACCACAGCGGGAGTGGACACCGATCTCACCACCTGGTCTTTTGGCCCCCTGGCGCTCACGCTCCCCCTGTTTGATGGCGGGCAGCGCAAGGCCAATGTGGTGTCAGCCCAGGCCCGCTACACCGAGAGCGTGGCCCTGTACCGCAGCAAAGTGCGCCAAGCTGTGCGCGAGGTAGAAGAGGCGCTGGTTAACCTGCAAAGCACCGATGCGCGGCGTGCCGATACCGATACCGCCGCCCGTGGTTATGCCGACTCTCTGGCCGCCACGCAGGCGCGCTACGCCCAAGGCCTGGCCAGCTTGGTAGAGCTGGAAGAGGCGCGGCGCACCGCGCTGGCAGCGCAGTCAGAGCAAGTGTCTTTGGCGCTAGAGCGCAGAAAAGCGTGGGTGGCTTTGTACCGCGCACTGGGTGGTGGCTTTGAGTCCAACCAAGAGCCTGCCACCGCCACCCAAGCCAACCTCACCGCATCCAACTAAGTAGCGAGACCCCACCACCATGAAACGCTTTACCTTCACCTCCTTGTCTTCTCCCAAGTTTTCTGCATCCCTCACGCCACTCCGCTGGGCGCTGGTGTGCGCGGGCCTGTGTGCCGCGCTTAGCGTGGGCTGGCTCGCCACCCGCGCGCCAGCTGCGTACGCGGCAGATGCCGCCAAGCCCGGCGCTGCGCCCAAAGCTGCGCTAACCGTCAACGTCACCCAAGCCCGCAGCAGCACCTTGCCCATTGGCTTGGCGGCCAACGGCAGCGTGATGGCATGGCAAGAAGCGCTGATTGGCGCAGAGGTCAGTGGCCTGCGCGTGCAAGAGCTGCACGCCAGTGTGGGCGACTGGGTCAAGCGCGGCCAAGTGCTGGCCACGTTTGCGGCAGACAGTGTGCAGGCCGATGTGGCCTTGGCCCGGGCTACGCTGGCTGAAGCGACTGCCAGCGCTCTAGATGCCACCGCCAATGCCGACCGTGCCCGTGCCGTGCAAAACACCGGGGCGCTGAGTGCCCAGCAGGTGAACCAGTACTTGACAGCCGAGCTCACCGCGCAGGCCCGGGTGGCATCGGCCAAAGCTTCTTTAGACAACCAGTTGCTGCGCCTGCGCCACACCCAACTGGTGGCGCCTGACAGCGGCATGGTCTCGGCGCGCAGCGCAAGCGTGGGCTCGGTGGTGGGGGCGGGG
>JBIIYT010000453.1:0-3537 GCA_044346675.1 Rhodoferax sp.
TGTTCGAGATTTGGCTCTTGATGGGTGGCATTTTGGCCGCTCCCATGTTTGCCTCTAGCGTGGTGGCTATGCCGTTGCTTCTCGATCGGCGTGTCACCCTCTTGCAAGCCGTCTACATCAGCTGGTACACCGTGTTGGCAAACCCTGGCCCGTTGGCACTTTGGGCTACGCTCATCCTCGGACTTACTGCCTTGGGCCTGGGCACCTTGATGCTGGGGTTGGTCGTGCTCATCCCAGTGCTTGGCCATGCCAGCTGGCACGCTTACTGCGACTTGGTAGACACCACGACATTATCTGCGCGTGAGCCGCTTGCTGCGTCTAACAGCACGCGGAACTGAGCGCCATGTTTGGTTTTTCAGAAGAGCAGATTGCCGCCTTTGGCCTGAGCTTTGGTGTAGGCGGCTTTATGCTGTACATGCTGTTCATCATTGGGCACCTGGCGTGGGAGTCTAAGGCGGGCAAGTTCGGCACCTTTGTGCTGTTCTTGGGCCTGGCCTTTGGTATGGTGGGCTTTGCAGCCAAGTTCATCATTCAGTGGATCTTGAGCAAATAGCCACGGCGCCCTCACTAGGCGTGTCACTCAGCTCAAGGGTCGAATGCCTATCAGCATACCGTGCAGGTAAAAGGCAAACACAGCCCAAGCCAGCGTGCCCACCACTACCGTGGCAAGGGTGCCCTGCAGCGTACCCGCAGGGTAACTTGTGCCGTCTTGCCGATCGCGACGCCTAGACACTACAAACAAAAGCACTCCCCAGATCAAAAACGCCCCGAATAGCACCATGTTAGCCACGGTGCCTGTGGCCAACAAGTGGGCCACCGCCCAGGTCTTCACGCCGAGCACCATCGGATGGTGAAAGCGCGCTTTGATAGCGTTGGATGGCACATAGGTAGCGGCCAAAAGCACGAAGGCCAGCCACATCAAAGCGCTTGCTACATAGCGCAGCGTCTGGAGTGGCTGCCACAAGAGCACTGGGGTTTCACGCGCCACACCAAAACCCCACACGATCAACCCAAAACCCAGCAAAGACAAGAGGCTATACACCCCTTTAAACACCCCTTCGCCATACTGCGTGCATACCTTGCTTCGCCAATCATTGGCAAAGATGCGCAAGGAATGCACACCCAAAAAAATGACCAGCCCAACTACGAGGTAGTTCATGCGCCCACCACCCGGTTTTTGCCAGCGCGTTTGGCCAAATACATGGCTTGGTCTGCACGCTTAATGGCTTCCGCACCTTTTTCCTCGGATGCGAGCTGCACCACACCTGCACTGAAAGTAATCAACACCTTTTCTGCACCCGAGAGAAAAAACTTCTTTGTCAGTTCACGCTGCAAACGGGTCAGTGCTTCAATACCTTTCTCCAAAGTGGTATCCGGCAACAAGATAACAAACTCTTCCCCTCCATAGCGCGCCAAATTGTCTTGTGGGCGCATGCATTCACGTGCCACGGTGGCCAAGTGAGTCAATGCTGCATCGCCCGTAGCATGGCCCATGCTGTCGTTGATCTTCTTGAAATTGTCAATATCCAACAAAGCCACACACAAGGGAACATCTTTACGGCGCACATTAGATATCTCACGCTCCATTGCTTCATCCAGTCCTTTGCGGTTGAGTGCCCCAGTTAACGAATCATGCCGCGCCAATGCACTCACCCGGTCGAGCTCTTGGTGTAACTTGGCAATTTCTGCCTCGGTCGCTGTGGCGTGTTCACGCATAGCCAGCAACTCTTCATACGAGGTTTTGCTGTCATGTGCCATGTTGCGCGTGGCCTGCATCACTTCTTTAAGTACCGGAGCAATTTCTGTGATCGACTTGGCTTGCTCAATGAGCCGTGCACTTTCTTCCATGTGTGAATGAAAGCTGTCCGAAGATTTGGTGATTTGTGAAAGTCGTTCAATAAAGGTAGCCAGCATTTTGCGCATTTCCTCCTGCGCTTGCAAAGCAAGTCCTTTAGCGTCTTTTTGTTTGAAAATAACATCCTTCAAACGCCGCTCCACATCGTCCAAACGCCGCAAAGTCAATGGGGGTGCAGATGCTGTCATCAGTGCATCCATCTGCCCTTTAAGCCAATGTTCATCTTGACTAAGTTCTGAAATATTTTCAAACATCAGATGCAGCAATTTAAGCAGGGTTTTTTTGATCTCTGCCTGGTCTTCAGCCACAAAAGATAAACGGTCACTGTAGGCTGTAATCATCTTTTTTACGCCGATAACATCTACGCTGGGTTGTTTTATGGCCGCAAGCAAAGTTTCCGTTTGGGCTACAAATCGCTCTTCATCCATGCCCAAGGCGGGTTTCAAGAACTCGATCATTCGGCCAATTTGAATCAAAAACTCATTGGTTAATGCAGGTGCCCCAGTTGCAGGCACTGCCGATGAAGCCGAAGGTGATGGCGTAAGGCCCACAGTGGTGGCTGATGTGTCAGTACCCGCTGGTACGAAGCCTCCATAGGCCACCATAGCTGTTTTCACACCCTCCCAATTCAAGCGGTCTATGGCGTATTCCAACAAGCCCTTTTGTTTTTGTTGTCCCGGTGTTTTGGCAGGCAAAGCCTTTGCAATATCGCGCAAGTTTTCCGCTGGAAAAGGCGGCACAAATTCAACTCCAGCGATCTCGTTGTAAATTTTTTGGTAATTCAGTGGTGTAGGAACTAACTTACGTTCGGTAAGTTGCTTCAAGGTTTCTTTTGCAATTTCAAATGGTTTTTTTTCACTCATCACAACGATCCTTGCCAAGTTTCCTGAAAAAAGCCATTTATGTGGCTTTACGCTCTAACTCTACACGCCTCTTTACGGCAAAAGTCAAAGAATAAGCTTGTGCATAAATTTTTAACAAGCCACTACTTATCCACAGTCTAATCGCCACGGGCAAAGTTATCCCTTTGGACACAACACTGCCAATGCACAGTCACCCACAGGAATACAAATAGTTCAACCCCTTGATTTCAATAGGAAAAATAGACTTGTCAACACAAACCCTTGATCTTTATCTACTACTACTATCTTTATATAGAAAAATAAGAAGTAAATAGACAGCAAACTTGCACAAAAAAAGAAGCTTAAGCAACATCTTTTTTAGACGACGCAATCAAGTAAGATTTGGCCTCTTTAGATTTCACATTTACCCCACTGCATCACACTTCATGCCCGTCGTTCCCTCAGGAAATTCTTCAAGCCATGCTCACGCGTCCTTTGAAATAAAAAGCGCGCAATTGCCACTGGTAGCGCTGTTACTAAAGAGCAGTGATTGGAGTACGGTGCGAACAGAGTTGCAACAGAAATTTGGGCCACAAGGAGAAAGCCCGGACTTCTTTGATCACGATGCCTTGGTCATTGACTTCTCGCACCTTGATTCTCAAGAGCCATTGCAAGACATGGTTCCTTTGCTTAAAGCACTGCGCTCTTGTAACCTGGTACCGGTGGCTGTGCGTGGGGCTAGTCCGGCGTGGATGCAGGCTGCATTGGCGGTGGGCTTGGTAGAAGCTCCACTTGAAATACATCGTGCGCGACCGGTTGCTGAACCATTGAAAACCCAGG
>JBIIYT010000314.1:0-3530 GCA_044346675.1 Rhodoferax sp.
GCTATTCCCCCATCCCAATCCACGCACACACATAGGGAGTGAGCCATGTTGAATATTTTCACGCTCGCCAACGGACGGCTCTTTCAAGAAGAGATTGAGTCCTTGGAGGAGCTAGCCCAATTCCAGCCCATCTGGGTTGATCTGGAATCCCCCACGCCGGAAGAAAAGCGTTGGGTGAAGCAGTACTACGGTTTGTCCATTCCAGAAGACGCGATGGACGAGGACATCGAAGAGTCCGCCCGCTTTTACGAAGAAGACAATGGCGACCTGCATATTCGCAGCGATTTCTTGGTGCCCGACCACGACGAGCCCCACACCGTGCGCGTCGCGTTCATATTGAATTTGCTGAACGACAACCTCAAGAGTAAAGGGGTTTTGTTTTCCATCCACGAAGAAGACGTGCCCGTATTTCGCTTGTTGCGAATGCGCGCGCGCCGGGCACCTGGGCTTATAGAAGATGCTAAGGAAGTACTGCTGAAGCTTTTTGATGCCGATGCGGAATATTCGGCAGACACGCTGGAAGATATTTATGACGAACTGGAAAAGGTCAGTCGCAAAGTGCTTTCCGGTGACGTAACCGATGCCATGGCAGGCGAGGTGTTGGGCTCCATCGCTCGGCACGAAGATATGAATGGACGCATTCGCCGTAACGTCATGGACACCCGCCGCGCAGTGAGTTTCATGATGCGCAGCAAAATTTTAAGCAGCGAACAGTTTGATGAAGCGCGCCAGATTTTGCGCGACATTGACTCGCTGGATTCGCACACCGCATTTTTGTTTGACAAGATCAACTTTTTGATGGATGCCACAGTCGGTTTTATCAACATCAACCAAAACAAGATCATCAAAATCTTCTCGGTGGCCAGCGTGGCACTACTGCCGCCGACATTAATTGCGAGTATCTACGGGATGAACTTTCAGTACATGCCAGAACTGGCGCAACGCTGGGGCTACCCTTATGCACTGATTTTGATGGTTGCCAGCGCGCTGGTGCCCATGTGGTACTTCCGCAAGCGGGGGTGGCTCAAGTGATTGCTTATTTGTCACGCAGTTCGCGGCGCAAAATTTTGCCCACAGGCGTTTTGGGCAGTTCGGTGCGGAATTCAATGTGCTTGGGTTGCTTGTAGCCCGTGAGGTTTTCGCGGCAGAAGGCGCGCACGTCGGCCTCCGTTAAAGCGGGGTCGCGTTTGACAATCACCAGCTTGACCGCCTCACCCGTTTTGGCATCGGGCACACCCACGCAGGCGGACTCCATCACGCCGGGCATTTGCGCCATCACGTCTTCCAACTCGGTGGGGTACACATTAAAGCCACTGACCAACACCATGTCTTTCTTGCGGTCCACAATTTTGAAGTAACCGCGCTCGTCCATTACTCCAATGTCGCCGGTTTTGAAATAGCCGTCTGCGGTCATGGACTTGGCGGTCTCGTCTGGGCGTTGCCAATAGCCGGCCATGACCTGCGGGCCTTTGATGGAAATCTCCCCGAGCTGCCCCATGGGCAGCTCGTTGCCATCGTCGTCCAGTAGCTTGACCAAGGTGCTGGAAATAGGCACACCAATGCTGCCGCTGTATTCGGTGGCGATGACGGGGTTGGCAATGGCCACAGGCGATGTCTCGCTCAAGCCATAACCTTCGCACACCGGGCAGCCAGTTTTTTGTAGCCACAGCTTAGCGACCGCACTTTGTACCGCACTGCCCCCACCCATGGTGACCTTCAGGTGGCTCCAGTCCACCGTCGCAAAATCTGGGTGATTGGCCAAGCCGTTAAACAGCGAGTTGACCGCTGGAAAGCTGTGGATGGTGTGCTTGCTCAGCTCCTTCAACACTGCAGTGAGGTCGCGTGGATTGGGAATCAAAATCAGTTTCACGCCAAACCGCATAGACAACATCATGCCCACGGTAAAGGCAAAAATATGGTACAGCGGCAAGGCGCATACCTTGGTGGGCTGCACGCCAACCGGCACCTTGTCTAACGCAGGCTTAAACCACGCGGCAGACTGCAAGGTATTGGCAACGAGGTTGCGATGGAGCAAGACCGCCCCTTTGGACACGCCGGTGGTGCCGCCCGTGTACTGCAATACGGCTACGTCATCTGGCTTGAGGTCCGGCTTGTGAAAAGGTGCATTGGCGCCTTGGGCCAGCGCGGTGTTGAAACGCACCGCACTAGGCAGGCTGAAGGCCGGCACGAGTTTCTTTACGTGCCGCACCACAAAGTTAAACAGGGCACCTTTGAGCAGACCCAGTTGATCACCCATGGCGCACAAAACGATGTGTTTCACCGGGGTGGCAGCCACGCATTTTTCTAAAGTTGCGGCAAAGTTCTCGATGATGACAATCGCTTTAGCCCCGGAGTCCTTCAGCTGGTGCTCCAGCTCGCGCGGTGTGTACAGGGGGTTGACGTTGACCACCACAAATCCCGCACGCAGTATGGCCGCTACTGCCACAGGGTACTGGGGCACATTGGGCATCATGATGGCAACGCGCTCGCCTTTGGCTAAACCCAAACTCTGCAGGTACGCAGCAAAGTGCAGGCTCAAGCGATCGGTTTCGCCATAGGTCACGTCGGTGCCCTGGAAGCTGTAGGCCACCCGGTTGGCGTACTTCTTTAGGCCCTCGTCCATCAGGTCTACCAAGGATGGGTAGCTAGACGCATCAATATCTGCGGGAACCCCTTGGGGGTAGCTGCTAAGCCATACGCGATCTGTCATGTGGGAGTCTCCGTTATTCAAATGCCCAACAAATGCCCATTCAACTAGCGATCCACCAACGCAACCCAACGCACTACTCTAGGGCTTTGCCAATATCTTCCACTACTTTTTTCGCATCGCCAAAGACCATCATGGTTTTATCCATGTAGAACAATTCATTGTCAAGCCCTGCGTAGCCTGCAGCCATAGATCGTTTGTTCACAATAATCGTTTTGGCCTTGTAGGCCTCCAAAATGGGCATGCCGTAAATAGGGCTGCCTTTGGTGTGGGCGGCGGGGTTGACCACGTCGTTGGCACCCAAGATGATGGCCACGTCTACTTGGCCAAACTCGCCGTTGATGTCTTCCATCTCAAACACCTGGTCGTAGGGCACTTCGGCCTCAGCCAGCAGCACGTTCATGTGCCCCGGCATGCGCCCGGCCACGGGGTGAATGGCGTACTTCACGGTAATACCCTTCTCGGTGAGCTTGGCAGCCAGTTCTTTCACTGCGTGCTGGGCGCGCGCTACGGCCAAACCGTAGCCGGGCACAATCACCACAGTCTCGGCGTTGCCCAGCACAAAGGCGGCGTCATCGGCACTGCCGCTTTTCACCGGCCGCTGTACCGATGCACCGGCTGTCGCAGTAGTGGCGTCCCCGCCAAAGCCACCCAAGATGACGTTGAAGAAAGAGCGGTTCATAGCCTTGCACATGATGTAGCTCAGAATCGCACCGCTAGAGCCCACCAGTGAACCTGCAATGATGAGCATGCTGTTGTTCAAACTAAAGCCAATGCCCGCCGCGGCCCAGCCCGAATAGCTGTTGAGCATGGACACCACCAC
>JBIIYT010000315.1:0-3529 GCA_044346675.1 Rhodoferax sp.
CAGAGGCAAAAGAGGTGAGCGCCAGCGTGGCAAACATGAAGAAGTTCAATGCCCCTTGGGCCCGATCTTTCTCTACCGGGGTGTAGGTTTGCAAAGACAGCGTGGTGCTGCCGGTGAACAAAAAGTTCCACCCCACCCCCAGCAGTAACAGCGCAGCAATAAACTGGTGCAGCTCCACGCCCGAGAGGGCTATGCCAATGCAAAGTAGGTTCAGCAGCACGCCCACACCCATGATGGGCAGCGCGCCAAAGCGTTTGATCAGGTGGCCCGTAAAAAAGCCCGGCGCAAACATGCCAATCACGTGCCACTCCAGTACCAGCGCTGCGTCAGAAAACTGCAGGCCGCATTGTTGCATGGCAATGGGGGTGGCAGCCATCAGCAGGTTCATGACCCCGTAGCCCAAGGAGCCAGCAACAGCCGCCACAATGAACATGGGCTGGCGCATGATCTGCATGAGAGGGCGACCACCGTCGCCTGCTTTGGCAGGCGCCACCGGCGGAAAATGCACAAAGCTCAGCACCGCCACCGCCACCAAGGCCACTAGCGCCAGTGCAAGGTAAGCCCCCGCAAAAGGTGCATCCATCAATGTGCGCGTTTGTGCGGCCAGGTTGGGCCCCAGCACCGCGCCTATCAAACCACCCGCCATCACCAGCGACACCGCTTTTTCGCGCCACGCGGGCGCGCTCAGCTCGGCAGCGGCGAAGCGGTACAGCCCGCCATTGGCGTTGTAGTAGCCCGCCACTACGGTGGCGGTGCACAAGAGCCAAAAGTCTTTGTGCACCGCTGCATAGGCGCATAGCAGCGCAGATGCGAAGGCCACCATCAAGCCCAGTTGAAAAGACGTTTTGCGCCCAAAGCGCTGCTGTGTTTTAGCCACCAGCGTGGTGGACAGCGCGCCCCCCACCACGTAGCCCATGACCGGTAGCGTGGCCATCCAGCCCAAGGGGGCTAGGCTCAAACCCACCAGCCCGTTAATGGCAATGAAAGTGACGTTGTTGGTGAGGAACAGGCCTTGGCAAAGGGCCAAGAGCCACAGGCTGCGGTTCATTGCCGGATTTTCTTATCCGGGTTTGCCGAGTTCTTCCCAGCGCTCTAGCGCGGCGAGCAATTCGTCGTCTATCTGGGTGCTGCGCGTGGCGAGCTGCATAGCGCGGGCATTGTCACTGCTGTACAAACTTCCGTCTGCCAAGGCCTCGTTAATGCCTTGCTGCTCTGCCTCGAGTGCGGCTATGGCCGCGGGCAGGCCGTCTAATTCGCGCTGCTCTTTGAAGCTGAGCTTGCGGGTCTTTGCCGCTGCAGGTGCTGGTGGGCTGGCCGGTGCGGCTGCCGACGCAGGGCTGGCCTTGGGCTCTTCTTTGACTAGCTGGTCGCGCCCATAGTTAAACGGCTTGGCGGTCTTTTGGCCTTTGCTTTGGGCAATGTCGTTGGCGCGCTTGGTTTGTATCAGCCAGTCGCTCACGCCGCCTTCGTATTCACGCCACTTGCCCTCGCCCTCGTAGGCGATGGTGCTGGTAACCACGTTGTCTAAAAAGGTGCGGTCATGGCTGACCAAAAACACCGTGCCGTCGTAGCTTTGCAGCAGGTCTTCGAGCAGCTCTAGGGTGTCAATGTCCAGGTCGTTGGTGGGCTCGTCCAGCACCAGCACGTTGGCGGGTCTGGCAAACAGGCGCGCCAGCAGCAGGCGGTTGCGCTCACCCCCCGAGAGCGAACGCACTGGCGAGGTGGCCCGTGCAGGAGAGAACAAAAAGTCGCCCAGGTAGCTCTTGCGGTGCTTCTTTTGGTTGCCAATCTCAATCCACTCGCTGCCGGGGCTGATGAAATCTTCCAGCGTGGCGTCCAGGTCCAGCGCGTTGCGCATTTGGTCAAAGTAGGCCACGGTCACGTTAGAGCCCAGGCGCACCGTGCCCCAAGGGCTATGGCCCGGCTCGGGTGCAGGGGCATTGGCGGGTGCGGGGTCGGGTGCGTGCTCGCCCAAAATGAGCTTGAGCAGGGTGGTCTTGCCCGCGCCGTTGGGGCCCAAGAGGCCAATTTTGTCGCCGCGCAAAATGGTGGCGCTGAAGTCTTTGACGATGGCGCGCTCACCAAAGGTTTTGCTCACATGCACCATCTCCGACACCAGCTTGCCGCTCTTGTCGCCGCTGTTCACATCCATGTTGACGCTGCCCACCACGTCGCGGCGGGCTTCTCGGTTGGCGCGCAGCTCTTGCAGCCGGTTGATGCGGGCGGTGGCACGGGTGCGGCGGGCTTCCACGCCCTTGCGGATCCACACCTCTTCTTGGGCCAGCAGTTTGTCGGCCTTGGCGTTGATGATGGCTTCTTGCGCTAGTTGCTCTTCTTTCTGTAGCAAGTAGGCGGCAAAGTTGCCGGGGTACGACATGAGCTGCCCCCGGTCTAGCTCCACAATGCGCGTGGCCACGTTGTCCAAAAACGAGCGGTCGTGGGTGATGGTGATGATGGAGCCTTTGAATTCCACCAGCAGGCCCTCCAGCCATTCAATGCTGTCTAGGTCCAGGTGGTTGGTGGGCTCGTCTAGCAGCAGCACATCGGGCTGGGCCACCAGGGCTTGGGCCAGCGCTACGCGCTTCTTGGTGCCACCGGACAGCGTACTCACAATGGCCTGTGGGTCCAGGTGCAGGCGGTGCAGGGTTTCGTTCACCCGCTGCTCCCAATTCCAGCCGTCTAGCGCTTCAATTTCGGTTTGCATGGCGTCTAGGTCGCCGTGGCCTTGGCAATACTCTTCTATGAGGCCAATCACGCGGGACAGACCTGCGCTCACAGCCACAAAAACAGTAGCGTCAGCATCTAGTACCGGCTCTTGCGCCACGTAGGCAATGCGGGTGTTGTTTTGCACCTGCAGGCTGCCGTCGTCGGGTTTTTCTATGCCGCCCAGTATTTTGAGTAGCGATGTTTTGCCGGTGCCGTTGCGCCCAATGAGGCCCACGCGTTCTGCAGTTTCAAGGGAAAAACCAGCGTGGTCGAGCAGGGGTACGTGCCCAAAAGCCAGCTGGGCGTCAAGTAATGTAATCAGTGCCATGTGGCACCGATTATCTCTTGTTGCCAGCTACAAGACCTTAGTCCCAAATTGTCGTGTGTTGTTGCAGTGGACCGAACCTGGCCTCATGCAAATCAACTAAATTCATCATGGCTTGAACGGCTAGTGCGTTGAATCCGCTACGCGCCTCTCCCGACCCATCGTGGCCTTCCAAAATGAGCTTATTGATGTACAGTGGGCATTCATCATGGCCCCAAAACGTGCGGATGGTAGTGGCGACCCTTTGGTGAAATCTGGCGACAATTTCGAGTGCATGCGTCATGCGTTGTTCGTCAGTCAGCTCATGCAATTCCATTGGTCGCGTTGGAATTTCGTCAAAATCAAAATTAAAATTAAAAGTCGAATCGGCTGTTTCGACTTTATCGTGGCGGTGCTCGCGCGCCTTCGCAGCTTTAGCGAATGGGGCTGGTTCGGACACCGGGGGAAGCGCACCATAGCGAGACTCTTGGTCGGCCAAGGCGTTATCCCACAGGCTCC
>JBIIYT010000037.1:0-11552 GCA_044346675.1 Rhodoferax sp.
CTTCTTTAGTTTCATAGTGAAAGTTCCAATACGCCCGGCTTGCGCCGGAGCATTCAAAATCGCTTGGATTTCCACTTATCCTACTGTTCAAATTCGTCGGACCACTTCTGTGATTTTCTAGAAAATCTGGCGATGTGTCTGCGGTACGCGCCAGAGTAACTTGCTTTCCCCCGGCTAATTCTCCATCTTCGACGACATACCCCACATCGGTCCAGAGGGTGTCTTGGTCAAAAATCTGTACCAGACCACGCTGTCTGTAGATACCGAAGCCCAGCGCGTGGGCTGTTGCGAGCAATGGTCTGGAATTACGATAGCACTTCTCCAAAATGATGTCTTGACGCGGTCCACCGTCTTCTTGGTTTAGCCGTACTAGTGGAGTACCGTCAGGCGCAGTACCAAATAGCTCCTCAGGTGGAAGTACTGCGGCACCAGTAAGCGATTGAAGTTCATCATATGCATAAACGAGTCGTCCAGGCTCGGAAAGGGACCTGTGGCAGAGTCGCAGAAATTCAATAGGCAGATCTTGAGCCTCATCTATCAGCATTAGATCGTACAGGGCTGCGGGTTGCTTTACCGAACTCAACGCATCCGCACAAGCGCCTGCAAATTCTTTTTGATCACCGAACTTTCGCTTTGCGGTCGCAAAGTCAAAAAAAACGACCTCGTTTACTCGGCAGAACTTGTGATAAACGCCATCACGTTCGCGATCACCTGGGCCACCCCAGGCGTTGAGAATGTCGATACAGTCCCAATCTGGTTCAGTACCCGTCTGTTCAATCGTAAAGTTATTGATCAACCGACGAAACTGCTCTTTGAGAGAGCGTGTATTGAAAGTAACGGCAATTCGCCAACTCGGATTCTGTGCATGTAGATAGGCGACTTTAAGGGCGAGAACAATAGTCTTACCCGACCCAGCTAGGCCACGAATCCGTTGAACGCCATCGACTGTTTCAATTACCGCCTGTGATTGATGCTGATCAAGGTTGGCAATTGATTCCTCGACTCGCTTCAACCTCGCGCCGCGAGAGTCACCCCTTGTGGGCTCCCGCTTTTGCTTGCCTGCGCGGATTGAGGTAACAACTTGAATTGCCGCTACAAGGCTCTTGTAGACCTCGTCCGTAGCTGGCCAAATAAAACTCTGGACTTTCTCCAGAAGACTATTTTCATTGGCCAGAAAATATGGAGCCTCTGCATCCGGCAAGATTTGCTTGGCTGGGGCATATGTGAGTACGTTGATGTCAAATTTCAATGATCTGCCGCTTTTTAGCCCAGCATGTGGCTTTAGCCGAACTTCGAGCATTGACGCGATGTCATCTTGGCGAGCTCGGAAATCACCAAGGTCGGTGCCTTCCACAAGGTCAAAGGCCACGAGACCATAGGTAGGCGAAATCAACAGTGCGTCCATCTTCATGGGACCGGTCGGAGAGCCAATGACCGGATATCCCAGATAAAGATACCCGTCAGTGGAGCCCTCGCCCGCCAAGCTTTCTGCAAGCAGCCTAGACGCAACAGGCTTGTCCCTTGCTGAACCCCAAATGACTTCTATCACGGTGAACTCCTATTTTGACCCCAATCTTCGCACAGCGGCGGCAGCGAATCTGCCTTTAAACACTCGAGCCCTCCTGAGCTCAGTCTTCCGGTCAATGATCCACGACAACAGCCCGCACTCAACAACGGCCTCCAACCATCGATACCGCCCAATGTGGGCGAGCACCACGTCCAGCGGTTTGCAGCTTTTCCTCGCGATGATATGGACTATAGTTTCGCGTGCTGAGCAGGCGTTAGCGTCGTTGAAGCTTATAAAAAAATGGACTCCTGCCCTTGTGGAACGTGCGCAAGCAGCTTCTTTTTTGATAGCAAATCTCAGACAATGATAGAACTTGGCACGCCCAGCGCGGAGTTGAGGGATTCAATCCGGAAACCGCTCCACATGCGTTTCCCCGCGTCGCCCAAGATAGGTGACATGCCGTCCAGCAATCCACACCGTATAGCCCACGCAGCCCGCCTGCTGCGAGAGCAGTTTGAACTCGGGGTACATCACCCGCCCCTGCTGCGCGCCCAGAATAGCTGCGCGCACGGCGTCGGCATCAAATGCATCGGCAATGCCGTTTTCTGGGCGCTCGAAGGTGAAGTCCGCCGTGGCACCATCCGGCAGGTAATAGGTGGTGCGACCAGAGCGGTAGTCCACGTGGTAGGATTCCACCCCGGCGCCCACCAGCTGGCCAATCACTTGGCCGAAGTGGATGGTGCCTTGGTTGGATGCGTCAAAGGTGGCCTGTAGGGTGGCGCGGGTGCTTTCGTTCATAGCTGGCTTCTCCGTACAAGTGCGCGGCCTATTTACCCCGCGTATAGACGATTTTTTTAGCGCCGCCTTCGCAACTACCTACTACTTTTTTGTCGCCCACATCGGCAGTGGCAACTACGTCCAGCGCGTAGGCTTTCACGCCATGGCCATCCATCTTCTTAGTGATTTCGGCCTTGAGCTCTTCGCAAGCCTTGGCCGCAAACGCCGGTGCACCCAGCATGGCCAGGGCCGCCACAACAAACACGCGCTTCATGCATTACTCCTTGAGGGGGTTTAAGTGTCGCTATTGACACACCCCCACAGGGTAAAGCACGCTCGCTTGGGGGGCAAATTTATTTTGTAAGCACTTGCGCCAAGAGGTCTGCGCAACGCTCTTGGAGTTGTGCCTCAGGAGCGCGTTCAAACATCTCGGCGGCGATGTCGGTTTCAGCTTCTACGTTGGAGGCAAATTCCATATTTCTCGCCTTGGCCGTGGCACGGGCCGCGCGCTCGCCAGAGGCGAGCTTGGTTTTGTTGGCACTGCGCCACTTGGCAAATGCGGGCTCAAACTTGGCCGCAAAGTCGCTTTGCTTGGCGGCACACACACGTGCTTTCTTGGGCAAGGCAATGGCGTCCATATACAGCGTAGCGTTGTCTTCTTTGGCACTGGCGTGGGCCACCAATGGCACGGCAGCGGTGACAGCAACACAGATGAGGGCAGAAGAAACAATGGAACGCATGATGGGAAATTCTCCAAAAAATAAACACGGTTTTTATGTAGCAGTGTCTGAGTTTAGAGGGGCTAAGCGACAGGCCGGTTAAGGAGTCATGCAGATTGCGCATCCAGCGTTGCAAGATATTTACAAGCGCTTTTATGCTTTCTTGCTCACCCAATACACGCCCGGCAATATCAGCGCCGCACCCGCCAAATGGTGCAGGCCCAAGGGCTCGCCCAGCACGCCCCACGCAGCCAATGCCGCATACAGCGGCCCTAGGTACAAAGACACCGCCACACGACTAGCCCCCAGCACCTTTTGCGCCCAGCCATACATCCAGTAAGCGCACAGGCCGGGCAGCAATGCGGCCGCCACTACCAGCTGCGTAGCGCGCCAGCTCCAAGCAGGTGTGGTGGCCTGCGCCAGCTCCCACGCGGCGCAGGGCACCAGCACTGCTACGCCGCCTAGGCAGATAGCGGCCAAGCGCGCGGTAGAGCCCAGTGGGCTGGGCCACACTTTTTGCAGCAGCGCATACAGCGCCCAAGAGACCATGGCCAGCATGATCCACCCGTCCCCCGCCACCCACTGCACCTGGGCCAAGGCGGCCCACTGGCCTTTCACAATGACATGCACCACACCGGTAAGCGCCACCACCACGCCCAGCACTTGCAACCAGCGCATGCGCTCGCCCAACCACAGCACGGCCCCCACCGCAATGAGCACGGGAGAAGCGGAGTAGATCAACGCAATATTCATAGCGCCCGTAGTCTTGGCACCGATGTACACCCACGCGCCGCACACCAGCATGCCTAAGAAACCTAGCACCACATACTGGCGCCACACAGCGGCAATGGCACGGCGCTCGCGCCACAGCTCAGTGCGGGCTATCAATACGAGCAATACCCCTGCCAGGCCCCAGCGGCCCAAGGCCAAGGTGTAGGGATCTATCACCCCCGGCGCTTTGCGGGCAATGATGTAGTTCACCGCCCACAGCGCAGGGGTGATCCAGATGAGCACTAGGGCCCAGCGCTGGCGGGCCTCAAGGGTGCGCTCAGGCGCCTGCAAGCGCTACACCTTGGCTATGACCTTGGGCTTGGCGCATCACCTCACGGGCTGGCAAGTGTTTGAGGCGGTGGTCGCTCCACACTTGCCGCCATTTGCGCGCGCCGGGCATGCCGTGGCGCAGGCCCAGCATGTGGCGGGCTATTGGGTACCACGGTGTGCCGTGTAGTGCGAATTCGCGCTCCATGTAGGCCACCATTTGCTCTTCCACATCGTCACGCGTCAGCGCATTGGGGGTTTCGCCAAAAAACGCACCATCCCACTCGGCCAGCCACCAAGGGTTGTGATAGGCCTCGCGGCCCAGCATGGCGCCGTCTACCAGCTGCAGCTGCTCTTGCACTTGCGCCGTGGTGGTGATGCCGCCGTTCACGCAAATAGTGAGTTGG
Organism: Rhodoferax sp.; assembly: GCA_044346675.1. GTDB lineage: Bacteria > Pseudomonadota > Gammaproteobacteria > Burkholderiales > Burkholderiaceae_C > Allorhodoferax. The sequence goes on from JBIIYT010000037.1 coordinate 4,449, forward strand.
GGAAAGTCTTTCTTTAACTGGTGCACCAGCGCATAGCGCAGCGGCGGCACCTCGCGGTTTTCTTTGGGGCTAAGGCCCTGCAACCAGGCGTTGCGCGCGTGCACTATGAAGACCTTGCAGCCTGCGTCTGCCACCGTGCCTACAAAGTCCCGCACAAACTCATAGCTCTCGGTCTTGTCTATGCCAATGCGGTGCTTCACCGTCACCGGCAAGTCCACCACATCCACCATCGCGTTCACGCAGTCGGCCACTAAAGCCGGCTCGGCCATTAGGCAGGCGCCAAACGCACCGCGTTGCACGCGCTCAGATGGGCAACCGCAGTTAAGGTTGACCTCGTCATAGCCCCACTGCTGCGCTAGCTTTGCGCAATGGGCCAGGTCTGCGGGCTCGCTGCCCCCCAGTTGCAAGGCCACGGGGTGTTCTTCGGCGTTGAAATCTAAATGCCTAGGCACATCGCCATGCAAGAGCGCGCCGGTGGTCACCATCTCGGTGTACAGCAGCGCGTGGCGGCTGAGCAGGCGGTGGAAGTAGCGGCAGTGGCGGTCGGTCCAGTCCATCATGGGGGCGACGGACATGCGCCAAGGGGTGGGGGTGGGTATTGTGTTTGGCATCAGCGAGGGGCTTATTTTCGCAGATCGCCCACTACCGCCGCAGCCCGTCCCTGTACCGCTGGTGCAATATCTTGACCCGCTGCACATACACCTGCGTTTCGGCATAGGGGGGCACACCGGCGTGTTTTCTTACGGCCTCTGGCCCAGCGTTGTAGGCCGCAGTGGCTAATACGGTGTCGCTTTGAAAGCGCTTTAGCAAATCCGCCAAATACTGCGCTCCACCCAAAATGTTTTGGCTAGGCACATACGCAGTGCTTACGCCCAGCATGCGCGCGGTGCCGGGCATTAGCTGCATAAGGCCCATAGCGCCTTTGGGGGAGCGCGCCTTGGCATTAAAGCCTGATTCGGCATGAATGACGGCCCGCACCAGCGCCGGATCAAGCGCAAATTTGCGGGCTGCAGTGTCTATCTCTTCGCCATAGGCGCTCAAGTGCAATGGGGTGGAGTACCAATCCACATTGGAGGCGACCGCGCAGGCATAGCAGTCGGTACGAAACACCGTGTAGGCACCGGTTTTAGGCGGCGTATCAGCAAACGAGGTGGTGCCGTCTTTGACATATTTGTAAATCTTGGGGGGTGATTTGGGAGCATCCGCATACGCACTGCCCGTAGCTACCGCACCTAAGGCCCACACCAAAAGCCAAGCAGGCGCCCAGCGCGCACTTTGGGCAACGCGCGGAGTCATGGAAGATGAAGAGGCAATGGTTGTCATCGCGATATGGGGCCACTCAAGCCCCCAGCGGCGCTACACACCACGGTGCAGTGTTGTGCACTAAACCCATCCACAGCGCCCAGCCCGAGCTGACCGCTAGCGCCGCACCTGCCAAGCGCACACCCCACTGGCCACCCGAGCTACTAAGGTCTGCTCCCGACCTGCGCAACTTAAGCCAGAGCCAGGGGCCAGCGATCATGGTGACGCTGGTGCCCAAAGCAAAAAGGGCCATCACCCCCGCCCCTGCGGAAGCGCTGCCCGCCATGGCAGCTACCAGTAGCGCCGAATACAACAAACCGCATGGCAGCAAGGCCCATAGCGTGCCCAGCACCAGTGGTGCTGCCCCCCGACCCGCACCCAATTGGCGCGCCTTTGTCCAAATTTTTCTGCCCGTGGCGTCCAGCCACACGGGTTGGCGCGCTTGCCACAGCAGCACCAAGCCCAACACCAAAGCCGCCACATGAAACAGCGACCACACCGGCCGCAGCGCAGCAGACTGCACGGTAAGCCAGCCCAAGCCCTGTAAAGATGCCGCAGCCAAGCCACCCAAGGCGGAGTATCCCGCAATGCGGCCTAACTGAAACAGCAGCAACGCGGCGTTCTTGCGCTCGCCCGCAGCTTGGCCCAAGCCTGCGCACGCAGCACCGCACATGGCCACGCAGTGCGGCCCGCCGACCAAACCCATGAGCAGCGCCGTAAGCGCCAGTGAAGATTGCATTCGCGAATGCTAAATGATTGGGGCTAAATAATCTTGGAAAACTTGGCCCGCATGCGGTCCGCTTGCAAATGGCGGTCAAACACCATGGCCACCGCGCGCACCAAGAACCAGCCCTGCGCGGTGACCTGAATGCCGGTGTCGTCTACCACCACCATACCCTGCTCTTGCAGCGCCTGCAAAGCCTTTAGCTCTTTGGCAAAGTAGGTGGAAAAGTCTAACAAATTGGCTAACTCTATAGACTCAAACTGCACCTGGCCTTGGCACATGAGCGCCATGATGACGGCGCGGCGCACCAAGTCGTCCCGGGCGAGCGCCAAGCCGCGCACAATAGGAAAGCGCCCAAGGTCCAGCAGGTCGTAATACTCTTCCAACGTTTTTGCATTTTGGCTGTAGGTAGCACCAATGCGACCAATAGAAGACACGCCCAGCCCTATCAAGTCGCAATCTGGCTGCGTGCTGTAGCCCTGAAAATTGCGGTGCAAGCGCCCTTGGCGCTTGGCCACGGCAAGGGCATCGGTTGGCAAGGCAAAGTGGTCCATGCCCACATACTCATAGCCTGCCGCCATAAAAGCCGCCAAGGAGTGCGAGAGCATGGCCACTTTGGCAGCCCCGCTGGGTAGCTCTTGGGTAGCAATACGGCGCTGGGGTTTAAAGCGCTCGGGCAAATGCGCATAGGCATACAAAGCGATGCGATCCGGGCGTAGCGCCGCCACTTGGGCCAAAGTGCGGTCAAACGACTCGGGAGTTTGTTTGGGCAGACCGTATATCAAATCCACATTGATGGACTCAAAGCCACGCGCGCGCGCAGCTTCTACCAGAGCAAACACCTGCTCTGCGGGCTGCACGCGGTGCACAGCCTTTTGCACAGCGGTATCAAAATCTTGCACACCAAAGCTCAAGCGGTTAAAGCCCAGCTCGGCCAGGGTGTCTAGGCGCGCGGCATCTATGGTGCGGGGGTCTATTTCAATGGAATACTCACCGCCGGGCACGAATGAAAAATTGGCCCGCAGCATGGCCATGAGTTGGCGCAACTCCTCATCGCTCAAAAACGTGGGGCTGCCGCCACCCAAATGCAGCTGACTCACGCTTTGCCCCCGGCCTATGAGCGCGGTGTGCAAATCTACCTCTTTGCCCAAATAGCGAAGATATGCCTCGCCCCGCTCGTGGTGCTTGGTGATGATTTTGTTGCAAGCACAGTAGTAGCACAGCGACTCGCAAAACGGAATGTGCACGTACAAAGACAGCGGCAACGCCAAGGCCGCAGGCCCACTGCGCCGCTGAGTGAGCGCTAGCACGTAGTCCTCGGCGGTAAAGGCCTCTACAAACCGATCGGCCGTAGGGTAAGACGTGTACCGGGGCCCGGGCAGGTCAAACCGGCTCAACAATTCATCAGCTATTGGGGGTACGGACACGCTCATAAATCAATTTTCTAAAGGTGGCTGTCTGTAGTGTGCCGCGCTGGGCTTCTGGGCGAATTGATGCACATCAAGCGCTTTGCGAATAAATGGGTTCATAATTGACTCGCATCATGGGAACACATATGTTTGATCACACCATCAAGGTAGCCTGCTCCAACTGCAATTTGCGCGAGCTGTGCATGCCCCTAGGGTTGAGCGAATCGGAGCTGGCACGCTTGGACGATGTGGTAGCGAGCCGGCGCAAGGTCAAGCGGGGCGACACGCTTTTTCGCCATGGTGAGAGGTTCACCAGCCTGTACGCCATTCGCACCGGCTTCTTCAAAACCTGCGTAGCCTCTGAAGATGGTCGCGACCAAGTGACCGGCTTTCAGATGGCGGGCGAGGTGATGGGCTTGGACGGCATTGTTAACGACCACCACACTTGCAACGCCGTGGCGCTGGAAGACGCCGAGGTGTGCGTCATGCCCTTTGAGCGCCTAGAAGAGTTATCCAGAGAAATAAACGCCCTGCAGCGCCATGTGCACAAGATCATGAGCCGAGAAATTGTGCGCGAAAACGGCGTGATGTTGCTGCTGGGTAGCATGCGGGCCGAAGAGCGGGTGGCCGCATTTTTGTTGAACCTGGTGCAGCGCTTGCATGCCCGTGGTTTTTCCCAGCATGAGCTGGTACTGCGTATGACGCGCGAAGAAATTGGCAGCTATTTGGGCCTGAAACTCGAGACAGTGAGCCGCACCTTTTCTAAATTTGTGGATGACGGCATTGTGGAAGTGAAGCAGCGCCATGTGCGCATACTCAACACCGATGCGCTTACAGACCTCGTCAACCCCAAGGTTTGTAACTAGGCTACTCGTTCACTTCCGAAGCCGGCAGCGTGAGCAGCGCTGTGAGTGCGCAGGCTGCTGTGGTAATGGCCCAAAACACAAAGAATGATGCTGTGTAAACCCCTTGGCGCGACCACTCCAATGGCTGCCCCAACCAATGCAAGGCTTGCGGGTCTACCATGGCAAACACCAGCATTTCCAACACACCTGCCAGCAAAAATGCTGGCCATAGGATAGCCATCAGACGCTCTTGCAGCATGCGGGCTTTCATACTTTGCGCCGCGGGCTATGGCTTAGCGCTGGGCGCTGGCACACCCGTGGCCGCATGGTTACGGGCCTTCACAGCCGGGGCAAGGCTGCTGGGGTTGTCGGCCAAGGTGCGGTTGATCTCCACACCCTTGCGGTAGTAGTCTTCATCTATCACCGGATCAGGCCGAGTGATGGCTAAGTACAGGGTGATAAAGCCAGCAACCACCACGATAGCCGGGCCCGCGATAACCAGCCACACATGGCCGTATTTCCACCAAGGGGCCGATGGTGGAGCGTAGGTGTCTTGCGTCATAGGTAGTCCTTTGCCTTGTGCTTAGTGTGGAACCATGAATACTGATTTTTCAACCACTTTGGCATGCCCATCGTGGGCCTGCACTTCAAAATGAATGGTGTGTGAGCCCGGCTGGGCAGACTCGTACGGCGCTTGCACCCGCACCGCCACCCAACGGGACTGGGTGGACTCGACGCTGACGTCATCCTCAGACACCACCTTGAGGTCATGCAAACCTTCTACCGAAATATGAAAACGCTGAGTGGACTCGGCGGCGTTCATGATCTGCAAACGGTACACGTTTTCGATGTTTCCACCATTGGCAATGCGGGCCAACACACCACGGTCGCGCACCACATCTACTTTGAACGGGGTGCGTGTAGCCAAACTCACCGCCATAGCCAGCACGACGACTCCCAAAATGGCGGTGTACACCAGCACCCTAGGGCGCAGCACATGGCGCAGGGTCTGGGCGCGCGTCCAATGCTGGTTAACCGCGTTTTGCGTAGAGTATTTCACCAAGCCGCGGGCATAACCCATTTTGTCCATCACCGTGTCGCACACATCGGCACAGGCACCACACCCTATGCACTCGTACTGCAAGCCCTTGCGAATATCAATGCCGGTGGGGCACACCTGCACGCACAAGCTGCAGTCCACACAAGCACCCAAGTTGAGTGCGGCTGAGTCTGCCTTTTTAGAGCGCGCCCCACGCGGCTCGCCACGCTCGGTATCGTAAGTTACGATGAGTGTGTCTTTGTCAAACATGGCGCTTTGAAAACGGGCATAGGGGCACATGTGCTTGCACACCTGCTCACGCATGAAGCCCGCATTGCCGTAAGTGGCAAAGCCGTAAAAAAGCGACCAAAACACTTCCCACGATCCCATATTGCGCTGCACCACCTCTTGGGCAAGTTCGTGAATAGGCGTGAAGTAGCCCACAAAGGTAAAGCCCGTCCACAAGGCCAGCGCCAACCACAAGAAATGCTTAGACGTTTTGCGCCAGATCTTGTCCAAATTCCAAGGACCCGCATCACGGCGCATGCGGGCCGCGCGGTCGCCCTCAGTGAGCTTTTCTAGCCACAAGAATATTTCGGTGTACACCGTCTGCGGGCACGCGTAGCCGCACCACAAACGCCCCGCCACCGCAGTGAACAAAAACAATGAGAGCGCGGAGATGACCAACAGTCCGGTCAGGTAAATAAAGTCCTGCGGATACAACACCAAGTTGAAGATGTAAAAGCGCCGCGCGCCCAAATCAAACAACACCGCTTGGCGCTGGCCCCACTCCAGCCAAGGCACCCCGTAGAACACCAACTGGGTCAAGAAGACCATAGCCCAACGCCAACGCGAGAAAAAGCCCGCCACGCTGCGGGGGTAGATCTTCTTGTGCGCCTCGTACAGCGAGACCATCTCGGCGTCCGCCCCGGGTGGGGGCTCTATCGGCCCCTTGTCCGCAGACGCAGCAATAGGAATAACTTTACGCGGTGAGCCGTCGGGAGGGGTCAAAATGCCTTACCTTTTGCGATGCTTTTCTATACGGCTTACTTCGCCGCAGCGTTGTTAGACAAGCCCCACACGTAAGACGTCAACACATGAATTTGACCCACCGTCAACTTATCCGCCTGCGCTGGCATCGGGTTGACCTTGCCCTTGTTCACCATCGCGATGATGGCGTTTTCGCCATAACCATGCAGCCAAATGTCATCCGTCAAGTTGGGCGCACCCAAGGCCTGATTGCCCTTGCCGTCCGGGCCATGGCACGCAGCACATGCTGAATATTTAGCCTTACCCAAAGCAGCACGAACAGAATCATGTGGCCCGCCTGAAAGACTGAGCACATAGTGGGCTACATTCTTGACATCATCGGAGCTACCCACTGCGGCAGCCATCGGCGGCATTTGTCCTATGCGACCTTGCACCAGTGTTTCCTTGATCTTCTCAGGCGAGCCGCCATGCAGCCAATCTTTGTCGGTCAAATTGGGAAAACCTTTGCCGCCACGCGCGTCCGAGCCGTGGCACTGCGAACAGTTATTCATGAACAAGCGCTCACCAATGGCTTTGGCTTGGGGATCACGCGACGCGTCCTCCACCGACAAAGCGGCAAATTTGGCATACAAAGGCGCCACCTCGGCCTCGCCCTTAGCCAGTTCAGCAGCGAGCTGCCCTGAAGAAGTCCAGGTGCCACCGGTTTTGTCTTTCAACAAGCCCGGGAAACTGCCCAGACCTGGGTACATGACCAAGTAGACCAGTGCAAACACGATAGTGATGATGAACAGCCAC
>JBIIYT010000316.1:0-3522 GCA_044346675.1 Rhodoferax sp.
CGCGCGGCTTGCACATGGCTTCGCAGTCCATCTGGCCTACCTTGTCGCTGCACTGGGCCACGCTGCCCGCATAGGGGTTTTGCACCACGTAGCGGGTTTGCCAGTTTTGGCGGTCTTTGGTTTGGGTGAACATCAAATCTTCGGGGAAAGTGTTGGCCGTGTAGCGCACATGCAAGCGGGTTAGCACCACCGGCTGGGCTTGGCCAGGCGTAGTGGCCCACGACACACCGGCGCTGCGCAGCTCTTCGGGGGTGAGGGGGTTGGCGGCGCAGGGGTCGCACCAGGCCATGTCCCAAAAGTATTCGGTAAACACCACGCGGTGGTCTTCTTTGCGCGCTTGGTCGTCAAACATGGCTTTGTAAAAGTCTTGAAACTTGGGTTTGATGAAGTGCGGCAAGTTCACATTGCTGGGCAACTTGACCGTGCGGTAGTTGCTGCTCTCTACCCGGCCATTTTTGGTGAGCAGGTAAATGATGAGGTCTTGCGCTTTGTCCGGCGGGGCGTTGAGCATGCCTAGGCGCATGGGCAGCATGAACTTGTCGCTCTCAAACGCAAACTGCAGCGGGCGCAGCGTGGTGTAGCCGGTTTTGAGCTGCTCTTTTAAGTTCACCTTGGCCACAAAAAACTTCATGCCTTGGTTGATGTAGGGGCGCAGGGCGGCGCTGGCGCCCTTGGGAATTTTGTAGCCGTTCTCACCCAGCCAAGTCTCCAGCCCGTCGGACTGCGTGACCGAGAGGCTGACGATGTCGTACTCCTCCAGCGTGTACTGGGCTTCTACGGTTACACCCAGTGCCCTGTCGCGGCTAGCGTCTTTGGTTTTGCGCACCTCCATGGCGGCGGGTGCTGCGGCCATGCTGAGCATGCCGCGTCGCTGCATCAGGTACTCCTGCCCCCAGTTGAAGTGCACCTGGCAAGGGTCTGCGTCGTGGTATTCGGCCAAGCGCGGGCTGCTGTAGGCGTCTAGTCGCTCAAAGGTGGTGCGCTCTGCCACGCGCACTTGGCCTTGGCTTAGCACCGTGGGCGTGGGCACGATCAGGGCGAACTCGCTCAAGGGGCCTTTGTAGTCGTTAAGCATGGAGATAACGGTGCGCTTGCCATCGCGCACCACCACCACTTGACTGGCTTCGTTAAACAGGTTGGCATCGGCCTTGCCCGCGTAAAAGCCGCAAAAGGCGTGGGCCGCTGGGGGCAGGGCTAGTAGCGCAAGGGGAAGGGCGAGGCTTAGAGCCCAGCGACGGGGCGCATGGCAAATGGGCGGGAGATGTGGCTGCATGGCATTCCTTTCAGAGTGGGAAATCGGAGTGGTGATGCAGCTTGTACGGGCGGGCTCGGCGTATGGGGTTAAAGGGGGCGCAATTTTTTTGATAAGCTGCGCCAGTTCTATACCAACAGGGGGATAAAAATGGCGAGCAATATGGGAGACGATCGGTTTGCCCCACCGCAGGCGCATGTGGCAGACGTAGCGCTGCCTAGCGATGGACTGGTGCTGGCCTCGCGCGGGCGGCGCTTGGCGGGGGCGATACTAGACGTAGTGGCACTACTCTTTTTGTTATGGCTTGTCTCGGTAGTGACGCCATGGAACCCTTTTGATTCGTCTGACGAAGATTTGTTGACTCCCGATTTGGCTATCGCTCTTGGTGAGTTTTTGGCTTTCCTGCTCCTCAACGCCTACTTGCTGGCAACCCGTGGCCAAACCATAGGCAAGGCCTTGCTGCAAATGCGCATCGTTCGCCCCGATGGTGCTCCGGTTTCGCTAGGCCGTATGCTGGGCTTGCGCTATGGCGTTGCCTCTGCTTTCAACATCATCCCTGGCGTCGGAATGGCCTTCACACTCATAGACTCCCTGCTCATCTTCCGCAGCTCCAAGCGCTGCCTGCATGACGATATTGCAGACACCGTGGTGATCAAGCTCTAAGTGCTGGCCTCGCTAGACACCCTGTACGCGGTGGAAACGCCCGAGGGCATTCACCTGTCTTTGCGCCCGGCGGGTTTGGTGATGCGCTTGCAGGCCTACTTGATTGATTTCGCCATCAAGGTGGGGCTGTACATAGCGGCGTCCATCGTGGCTGGGTTCATGGGGGGCATAGGCGTGGCTTTTCACCTGATTGCTTACTTTTGCCTGGAGTGGCTGTACCCCGTGGTGTTTGAGCTGATGCGCGGTGGGGCCACGCCGGGCAAGCGCAGCATGGGCTTGGTGGTGGTACTGGACTCTGGCTTGCCCGTGACTCCAGCGGCCTCGGTCATTCGCAACTTGCTGCGGGTGGCAGACTTTTTCCCCATGCTCTACGCCTTGGGCGCGATGGTAGTTTTGTGGCGGCCCGACTTTAAGCGCTTGGGCGATTTGGCCGCCGGCACCTTGGTGGTGTACCACGATGCGGTGGTGCTGCACAAAGAGCTGCCTGCCGCCACACCCCTTGCACCGGCACGCACTCTGGAGCCGCGTGAGCAAGCCGCCATCGTGGCCTGGGCTGGTCGGGCACAAAGCCTCACGCCCCAGCGCCTAGAAGAACTAGCCAAGCTGGCCAGCACGGTGGTGCCCGCAAGCAAAGCCGATGCGCTTGCCGATGCCTTCCCCAATTTGAGCCAACCCACCGCGGTGACCGAGCGCCTGCTGGGCGTGGCGCAGTGGCTGCTGGGCCGCCGTGGGGGAGGCGCGCCATGACACCGGTGAAATTTGAAGCCGACTACCAAGCGGTGTGGGATGCACTAGAAGCTGCGCTAGTGCAGGCGGAAGGCAACGCAGCAAAGCCTAGCAAGACCGACAAAGCAAATGCGCCCCCGCTTGCCACGGGTGCCGAGTTGGCGGGCATGTACCGGCGCAGTTGCGAGCACTTGGCCTTGGCACAAGCGCGCGGCTACCCCATCCACCTGGTGCAGCGCTTAGAGACACTCACCCAGCGCGCCCACCGCTTGATTTACCGCCAGCAAGACTACGGCTTGGCCCGCTTGGGGCGGCTGATATTGGTGGGGTTTCCCCAATCGGTGCGTGCGCACCGCTGGTACTTGTTGGTGTCTGCCCTGTTGTTTGTGCTGCCTATGGTGCTGGTAGGCTGGGCTACCTTCCGCGACCCTTCCTTCATATTGCATTTGCTCGATGCAGACAAGGTCAAAGAATTTGAGGGCATGTACAGCGACAGCGCCAAGGCCCTGGGCCGCATGCGCAGTGCCGACAGTGACTGGAAGATGTTTGGCTACTACATCATGCACAACATTGGCATTGGGTTTCAGTGCTTTGCGTCGGGCATTTTTGCGGGCCTGGGCAGTATTTTTTACTTGGTTTACAACGGCTTGTTTGCAGGCGCCATAGCGGGCTACTTGACCAACCACGGACACTCCACCAATTTCTATTCTTTCGTGGTGACGCATGGCGCGTTTGAGCTCACCGCCATTGTGCTGGCGGGTGCCGCGGGCTTGCGCTTGGGCTATTCCATATTGGCCCCGGGGGTGTACACCCGGGTGCAGTCCCTCAAGCGCGCTGCGTTGGATGCGGTGGTGGTGGTGTATGGCGTGGTGGGCATGCTA
>JBIIYT010000317.1:0-3520 GCA_044346675.1 Rhodoferax sp.
TGTATGTGCAGTCCATGCGGCGTAACTTTGCGCAATTTGAATCGGCACGATTGATTACCCCTGACGACCATTCGGTGCAATCCATGTCTCGTCTAGCGCAGCAGATCATTCAGGCCTAGTACTATCGACCGGCGCATCAGTAGGCTCTTGTTCGTCAGCAGCTCCGTCATCAGCGCCCTCGCCTACTTTGCGCTCAGCTTTGTTCTTGAGCTTTTCTTCTTTTTTCTTCTTTTTTGCCAGTTCTTTCTGACGTTTTTCGTATCCGTAGTTGGGTGTTGCCAAAATATGCTTTCAAGTAGTTAGGGCCACTTTACCATCATCCGAGTCCAGCCAAACAATAGCGCCACGGTAGGCATGCCAGCTGGCGTGCCCCAGTAAAGGCCCCACCACCAGCAGACCCACACACCACGGCGTCAGCAATGCCAAGGCGACCAGGGTGGTGATGATCGCGCCCCACAGTAACATGATGCCTAGATTGGTGAACACCACCTCCAAGCTGGCAATGGCGGCAGATATGGCATCCGTATCACGGTCCAAAATCATGGGAATGGAGACCACCGAAATCGAATACACCAACATGGCAAACACGCCCCCCACCACGGTGTAAACCGCCACAAATTCCCAATTTTCAGGGTTAAACACTGCCTGCATCACCCCGGTAGTAGACGGCATGCCCGTGTTGAAAAACACAGCAAACACCACCAAAGAGGCCCGCCCCCATAACAACTCCAACACAATAAGCACCAGCACCAGCATGCCCATGCTGCGCACATGGCGGTCCCAGCAAGTGAGCGAGGCTGATAGCTCGGGCAACAAGCCCAATTCCCGCCGGCGGCTCACCTCATACAAACCCATCGCCAAAAACGGCCCCAGCAACAAGCAGCCCGATGCGATGGACATGGTGTATTCAGGTTTGGACCTGAACACCGCACCCAGCACCAACGCCATCAGCCAAAAAGCGGTCCCGTAAAACGCGCTGATCCCTAGACTAGCGCGCATGTCCCGCCAGCCCGCTACAAGCCAGCGCCACGGGTGCAGGAGGCGCAGGGCCACAATCTCGCGGGCCGGGGCCTCCGAGGGGGGCGGAATATAAGGTGGGGCCGCGTCAGTGGGGGGCAAAGTACTCATGCGCAGTAGCCTAGCGCAGCCCACGCTATTTGGCTATGCAGGAAAACACTAAGTCAGAACAGGGCTTGCAGGGCTTGGGCCAGATCAGCTTGCAGGTCTTGCACAGCTTCAAGTCCTACAGAGAAGCGCACCAAACTGCCCCGCGCCAGGTGGGCTGGCCAGGCAGATCGCATGCTGGCCAGGTCGTACGGCACCACCAAACTCACGGGACCTCCCCAGCTGTAGCCTAAACGGAATAGCCGCAAAGCATCGCAAAACGCATCGACCTGTGCGGGGCTATAGCGTGCATCAACGATTACGCTAAAAATACCGGCAGCGCCTCCTATTGCCTGTACCCCTTCGGTGCTTTCGGCGTGCTTAGCGCACAAGGCGGCCCAGTGTGCATGGCCGGGCGAGCCCGGCAGTGCCGGGTGCAAGACCTGGGCAAATTCGCTTCGGGCTTGGCACCATTGCGCCAACGTGCGGGCCGTTTCGTCGTGGGCGCGATAGCGCAGCGCCATGCTGGGCAAAGACCGCAGCACCGCTTCGGCGTCATTGGCACCCACGCCCAAGCCCAGTCGCATGTGGGTGAGTTTGAGGCGCAAGTGCAGCGCCGCATCGCGGGTGATGATGCTACCCATGAGCACATCGCCGCCACCGCTGGGGTATTTGGTGAGCGCATGGGCTGAAATATCCACAGCCAAAGGTGCTTGCTCCCCTGGCACCAAATCGAACGGCTTAAAGGCCAGCCCGGCCCCCCAGGTGTTGTCCAGCGCAACCAGCACGCGCTTGGCCTTGCACGTACGCACCAGGGTCACGAGGTCAGGAAACTCCAGCGTGACCGAGCCCGCCGCCTCCACCCACACCAGCCGGGTGCGGGATGAGATTCTGGACGCCATATCGGCCGGGTCCATGGGGTTGTAGTAGCGGTGGGTAATGCCCCAGTGGGCAAGCTCGGCTTCGGCCAGTGCTTTGTTGGGCGCGTACACGTTGTCAGGCAGCAGCACCTCATCGCCACTTTTGAGCAAAGACAAAGCCACGGTGGCCAGCGCCGCCAAGCCACTAGGCACCAACAGACACTCGGCACCGCCCTCTAAAGTGCACAAGCGCTCTTCTAATGCGTAGGTGGTGGGGGTGCCATGCAGGCCGTAGGTGTAGCCGGTTTTGTCTTTCCACTCCCGGCTGCGCATGGCGGCAACGGTCGGGAAAAACACCGTCGAAGCTTTGAACACACCGCCCTGAGGTGCATCAAAGCCTTGGGGCGGGACGTAGGCGTGGTGGATAAGGTCTGTGGTGAGATGCGCCATAGCTACCCGCCTCTTTCAACTACTTCAAATGCTCCACTTTTTGATAAGCTGCTCTGGACGCAAAGCGTCGTACACCTCAAACGGCTGGTGAATCCAAGGGTTGGTAGGCAAAAACTCTACCGAATAGTCGGGCGTGAAAGTGGACTGCGCCTTGGTCCACAGCACTGCGCTGCGCAGCTCCTGAATGCCTGAATAGCTGGACTGCAATTTTTTAATGACTGAGTCAAGAGTGTGGCCAGAGTCGGCCAAGTCGTCTACCAGCAACACTTTGCCAGCAATCTCGCCCTTGGGCGTAGTGATATAGCGGGCAATGTCCAGCGTCCCCTGCACGGTTCCTGCATCCGCCCGGTAAGAGCTGGTAGACATGATGGCTAAGGGCTTGTCCAACACCCGGCTCAAGATATCGCCAGGACGCAAACCCCCACGGGCTAAGCACAAAATGGTGTCAAATTGCCAGCCCGACTGGTGGATTTTGATAGCCAGCTTTTCGATGAGATTGTGGTACTCGTCGTAGCTCACATAGAGGTGCTTGCCGTCTTCAGTCAACATGGTCTTGCTCCTGTATTGTTAGTCTGCAAGGTAGGGGTGTCGCATCATGATGGTGTGGTCCCGATCGGGGCTGGTAGACACCATATGGATAGGCACCCCAGTCACCTGCTCAATGCGTTGCAAGTACAGGCGCGCATTGGTTGGAAGCTTGTCGTATTGGGTTACCCCCACGGTGCTGTCGCTCCAACCTTCCATGGTTTCATACACGGGTTTGCAGCGTGCAATGTCGTCAGCGCCCATAGGCAGTATGTCCGTGATCTCACCATCGAGCTCATAGCCGGTGCACAAGAGCAACTCTTTCAAGCCATCCAGCACATCGAGCTTGGTGATACACAAACCGGTCAGTCCATTGACTTGTGCCGAGCGCTTGAGCAGCGCCGCGTCAAACCAACCACAGCGGCGGCTGCGCCCGGTGGTCACGCCCTTCTCTGCTCCAATGGTGCTCATGTGGTAGCCAGGGGTGCCAGGGGTTTCCCAGTCCAGCTCGGTAGGGAACGGGCCACCACCCACACGGGTGCAGTAGGCCTTGGTAATGCCCAAGATGTAGTGCAGCATAC
>JBIIYT010000318.1:0-3516 GCA_044346675.1 Rhodoferax sp.
TAGTACTACTGCCTGCGCGCAGGACGCAGGGCTATGAGGCTGAGTTGTTTGCCTATGCGCTCTTCGTCTTGGGCTTTCATAGAAATCCTGTTGTTCGTTGTTGAGGGCTCAACCAGGTAGACCGCAAGGGGCTGGAAGCGCTGGCGTAACTTCCCCCTCTCCCATCGCCCCATTCGACGCAATTGAACCTGCCGAAATCGGTCGATTTCAGCATCTGCGCCACATCTTTTGCAGCGCCAGCGGCGCCTGGGCGCATGCAAACCGTAAGGTTTTCAACTACCATCGTCCTACAAACGACGTCTTGTAGATGTGCGATTTGCTGTGTAATGTGCAAGGCAGCAGAAGGAGTGAATGATGGAAATTACTTTAAATTTGCCCGATGAATTGGCCCGGCGCGCACAAAGCGAAGGGTTGCTCAATGCGCAGGCCCTGCAGCGCATGCTGGAAGACACCATGCGCCGCTCTGCGGGCCAGCGGCTGCTGGACGTTGCTGATCGCATACACGCCGCAGGCATTGCGCCTATGAGTGAAGAAGAGATCAATGCCGAAGTGCGCGCCTACCGCGGTGACAAACGCGCACAGGGTCTGCAGTGAGGTTGGTGCTAGACACGAATGTAGACCAAGCGCTAGAGTTTTACGCCCGGCTTTGCCACAGCGTGGAGCCGCAGCACACGCCGCGCGTTGTGCCCCATGACCCGGATGACGACCATGTGGTGGCCGCTGCCGTAGAGGCCAAGGCGCATTTGATCGTCTCTGGCGACAAGCATTTGCTGCAGCTCAAAGAGAGCATCAGCATTCCGGTGCTCCAGCCTGGGCAGGCTTTGCAGCTTATTGGGGGCGGTGGCGTTTAATCGCCTAGGCTAGAGGCTTTGACGGTGCTTGTGGAGAGCGCAAATCGCCAAAAATTGCTATTTAATTTATAGCTATAAACACAAGCTGCAAATGCGCCAGAGGCCTTTTTTGTTCTAAATTGGCAGTGGTTTTGGTACTACTGCCTGCGCGCAGGACGCAGGGCTATGAGGCTGAGTTGTTTGCGTATGCGCTCTTCGTCTTGGGCTTTCATAGAAATCCTGTTGTTCGTTGATGAGGGCTCAACATTGACAGGGTTTGTCGCCTTTGAATAGATGGGCTCGTGGAACGCTTACCCTATGTGGGAAAATGGGCTCTATCTTGCCGAAATCGTTCGATGCCAATTTGGGAGGCGATACGATGGAAGCGAGGTGTGCAACAGCTGACGTGGGCCGCCGCCAAGGGCGTGAACTACAACACCTTTGTCAATGATTTGCTCATGACGAGTATTGAGCTGATTGAGGTGGCGCGCTGAGTGGACCAAAGGCAAGACCTGCCCCCTAGGCCAGTTATCTTCAACTGGTCTTGGCTTTGGTCACGCACCCTTGTACGATGGCTTCGTTTTTTCGCCCAAGGGCATCGGCAAGCCCTTGGTCATGCAAGATGCGATAGAACGACAAAGTCAGAGCTGCTGAGGTCCGCTCATACTGGCGTAGCGCCGATTTCTCTTCAGGGTTCAATTCAGGTCGATCCGCCGATGAAGGTGTGATGTCGAATCCTAGTTCATCCACCATCTTCCAAAAACTTAATTCGGCGTATTTGCGGCCGATTGGTCCGTCAAAGAAGGCCTGCGCAACCTTTACATCTTTTGGCGGAGCATGTTCCTTGATCCAACCCGCAAACAAGCTGTCGTATTGCGCGTGGCTTTGGTTTAGGAGACAGGCGACTAGCTTCTTTTCTACAGACCCGAGTGGGGCCTGAGCGCTCATTCCCTTTCGTTCATAGGCACCAGAGCCGATCTGCATTGAATACAACGCAAAACGCCCCAACTGCATGGATTGGGTAAGCCTCAGCTCGACACTCAATGGTGCAGCAACAGTTTCGTCCGAAGCGGTCATCAATCCTCCGAAAAAAAGGGCAAAACACACACCAACGATGTTAGAAAAGCGCATAGCAAGCGGTGAGCAGGTTGTCATCAACAGCTTCAGTTCCCCTGACGTATTTTGTTGATGTATTGAACAGCTTTTTGATCCAATGTTCTGAATGCCATGGCACCATAGTGGTCGTTGCCCCAGGCAAGTTTATTTGTCAGCTCTGCGGGTGCCAAATCGGTGTTATATAGCCTGTTTATGCCCGCACCGCTAGTATAGATGTATAGGCCGCCATTGACCTCAATGCCAGTCCTGCGAATCGTACCGGGATACACCATGTGATCGGTGGTTGTGACGTTGAGCACGCCGTTGGGCACTTCCATCTGCCGAATATCACCAATCCGTGTGGTGTAGTACGAAGGGTCATTCAAGGCCGTCTCACCGAGTGCGAGAGCCATGGGAATCCTAACTGCGTACACGTGCGATATTCCTTGAAAGTTTGCCTTGCCGTCCGCCATCCGCTTTCCGGGATAACTGGTTCTCTCCCGAATCACATCGTTCACTAGGAAATCCAGCGTGATGCCCTTGCTCTTGTCCACAGGACCCATGTAGGTCAACACCCCATACCGGTGCGCACTGGGATCCTTGAAGTTGATGATGTTCTCTTCTGGATATTTGATACCAGCAAAGCTGTTGTTGTCATGGGTATCTTCGTGAGCATCACCAAAGGATGTAGCGCCAGCACCTTTGCGGGCGAGGGAAGCAAACACCTCGGGCCGAGTATCCACAAGGCGCTGAGTCGCTGCCAAGGCCAAAGCGTTGTTCGTATCGCCCCTCAATTCCCGAGCAGTAGCAGCAACGAAGGCTCCGTCGGGATCCCGCGATACGCCTCGGGTGTACTCGTCTGCCAAATCAGTAGTCCCAGCTAGCCGGTTGCGCCCCCCGGTACCATTTCGCGCCAAACGATAGTTAGGATCGGCATCCCGATCTGCTTGGGTATAGTCCTGCAGGGACCGCCCTTTGAGTAGGGCTATGGCGGCATTGTCCTTTCTATCGTTTTCTTGCGCAATGACCCTTCCACCAAGTTTCGCGTTACTCCTGTCGTCGGTGTCAATATGCAATTCTTGTCCGGGTTGCACAACGCCGTCCTCACCGATCTGACCGGTCCTAACCAGGTATCCAAGAGCCGCTCTTCGCTGTGCATCATTCAAGCCTAGGTCCGCCAGTGCGGCCAACGCGCCTTGACCGTCCTTAACTACAGCGGTGCGACGGTTGCCACGGTATTGGTCACTGTCCAAGTCCATTCCGTTGACATCGTTTCGACCGCCGTCCAACTGCTCATCTTGCGCAACCTGCGGAGCATGCACCCCGCCGTAACTTAAGCCCGGCCCCTTGGCGCCAGCCAAAGTTACGCCCGTGCCGCCGCCCATGCCATCGGCGCCACTACCGTTGCCATAGGTCAAGCCATACAAAGCCGCAGATTGCTCACGCTGTTGCTGCGCTACCAGCTTTTCTTGGATGAATTTACCCAGCACGTCTTCTTGCTGGGAAGGCTTGCTTAAATCGTCTTTAATTGACTCAGCCAATGCATTGCCAAAGGCATCTGTGGCCACCTGCCCTGGCGTCATCTGCCCGC
>JBIIYT010000038.1:0-11525 GCA_044346675.1 Rhodoferax sp.
CTGCTGCGCTATGTGAGCGACAAAATCGCTCCAGTACTTAGCCCATTCAGGCCGCCAGATGCGCTGCCAGCGACTGGGTAACTGCCGGATTTAGGTTAAAAGCTCTTTCAATAGGGTCAGGGATGCTGTCGTAGTCCTTTTTTAGGTTGTAGATTGCATTCATCTGCCTCGCGAGCACAAAGAGGGCGCGATTCAGTGCTTCCTTCTGCTGCGATCGTTGCTTTCGATGCTCCGAATCTTGAGTAAGCCGGAAGGCAAAGGATGCACCCAGGAACGTGCCGAGCAGCGAGAGCGCTGCAGCGATCAAGTCCTTGAGTTCCAACCTCTCGGAGAAGAAGGCCAAGCCAACGGTCAAAAGTGCACCTATGCCAATCGCGGCATACAAGAGGTGGATGTTGGTTGGGCGGGGCATGCTTCGCGGGAGGTGTTTGGGCGGCCTACTATTGATATATCCCGTGAATATGCCAAATTACATGGCGCTCCACGGAATAACATGGCATCGAATTTTGCGAATTCATCATGCGTATCAATAGAAAGTTATCCCAGTCTACGGCCACGGGCAATGACTGGCTTACTCAATGCCAAAGCGCTTGCGCCGCTGCGCCATGTCGGGGGACTGCAGGTCTAGCAGGGTCAAAAAATCGATGGTTTTGAAAGTGCGGTCTATGGCGGGTGGCCCGCAGATCCAGGCGCCCATGGTCAGGTAGGCTGACAAGAGTTTGGGCGTTTTGAAGTTGCTGGTAGCTGCGACTGACATGTCTAGCTCGTAGCCAGCGCAAGGCACGGTGTAGTACTGCGGTGGCGACATATTCGACCGCATGGCCGCAAACGCGGCAACTCCATCGGCAGGGTCTTGCGAGCTCAAGGAGCTGCACCCCAGTAAGTAGCGTGCGTTGTGCTCTAGCGCGTACTGGGCAATACCGCGCCACAGCATGCTGAGCACCGTAAAGTTGCGATGGTCTTTGGCAATGCAGGCGCGCCCTAGCTCCACCACTTCGCCGCGTAAATGGCTGTACACCGAAAAGTCAAATTCTTGCGCGCAGTAGTAGCCGAGCGCCGCTGCAGCGGCGGTACCGGTTTGCATGCGGTAGGTGCCTACCACTTGGCCCGTAGGTGTGTGCTCTACCAGCAAGTGGTCGCATACCTCGTCATAGGGGTCAGCGTCTAGGCCGCTGTCGTTGGACGTGGCCAACCCTTCTTGCAGCTCTACGTTAAACACCTCAAAGCGCAGCCTTTGCAAGGATTGCAAATCATGCGCAGAGGTGGCGCGGCGCATTGCGTAGTCTGCTTGGCCAGTGGCCAACTGAGAGCCTAGTACTGAATTGTCAGGAGTGTTCACTTATGGCTTAAGCACTGAGGCATTACAAAGGTTGACGTGCAACGATTGTAATGGGCCCAGTACACTGCCCTTTACGTATCCTTTGACTGCCGTTTGAGCTGATTTGGGGCGGTGGTTTAGTTCATCAAATCGGCCACGCTGTCCCACACTTCAGGGGCCACCCGGCCTTCATAGCGGGCCACGACGTTGCCTTTGGCGTCCACCAGCAGGGTGAGTGGTAGCTTGGCGGGCGCGGGGAGCGCATCGTCTTGGCGCAGGGTGATCAAATTTTTACCGGGCATTTGGGTCACATTTACCAAATTTTCATAGGCCAGCCAGTCGTCTTTGCGGCGGTCGAGGTTAACGGTAACCAGCGCAAAGGGCTTGTTCTTCCAGCCGTTTAAGTTGGCGCGCATCTCGGGCAGGCTGTCGCGGCACACGGCGCAGCTGGTAGACCAGTAAAACACCACGGCCACTTTGCCTTTGAGGTCTTGTGCGCGAAAGCGCTCCCCCTGCGGGTTGGTGGCCTGCACTTGAAATGGTGTAGGCGCAGGTTGTGCCTGCGCGCGCGCCAAGCTCCACGGCGAGGCCAACAGGGTGCCCAAAAGTACCGATACCAATCCAGTATTCATCATTGAAGCCCTAGCAATGTGGGGGTGCGGGGGCAGCGGCGCTGAACCAACCCGTGCACTTACGGCTTAGTCGGGCTTGGTCTGAGTTTTCTTACACCTTAGGCGCTGTGCGGGCCAGCGATGCGCTTTTCTAATCGGTACGCTGGCAGCCCGGCCAGCATGCGCCGGCTATAGGCCTGCAGTTGCAAGCGCTTGTCGTAGCAAATGACTTGCGCATGGTCTTCTTCGGTGCGAATGGCGCGCCCGGTCCATTGCAGCAGTTTGATGCCGGTGGCCGGAATGACCAGTTCGTTAAACGGGTCGCGCCCTATCTTGCGCAGCCATTCGGCGCGGGCTTCGTCCACGGGCTCGGTGGGCGGGGCAAAGGGCAGCTTGGTGATGAACACGGTCTCGCACAGCGCACCGGGCAGGTCTAGCCCTTCGCCAAATGACTGCATGCCAAAGATGACCGAAGGCAAACCCGCCTCCACCCGCGCCATGTGGGCACCCAGCAGCCGTGTGCGCGACAAGGTGCCTTGCACCAGCACCACGTCCGTGAGGGTTGAGGGCAGGGCATCGGTGGCCACCCGCATTTGCGCGCGGGATGTGAATAACACCAACGCGCCTTTCTGCACGTTCTTCAGGTCACTTATGAGCTCTGCCACCATCTCTTGCGTGTAGGCGTCTGCCTGCTTAGGGTCGGCTTGCGTGTGCACCACGGTGAGCGTGCCCTGGGTGGCGTAGTCAAACGGGCTGGCTACCTCTAGTGCGGTCACTGCCGGGTTGTTTTTCAGGCCCGCCTCTTGCAAAAAGTAGTCAAAGCTGCCGCAGCTGGTGAGCGAGGCAGATGTGACTATCGCCCCGCGCACTTGGCTCCACAAGAATTGGCGCAGCAAGTCGCCGGGCACGATGGGGCAGGCGTGGGCCGTCATGGTCAAGTAGCCGCTATGGCTTTCGGCCTGCAGCCACTTAGCCAAGGGCTGCTCGCCATGCTCTAGCAGCAGCTGCGCGGTAGACACCAAGCTGCCCAGGCGCGGTGCCAGCGCGCCCAGCTGGGTGTAGAGCTGCGCGCATAGCACCGCCTGGCTGGGGTCTTCTTTGGCCACGGCTTTTACGTCCACGCCCAGTGCCTCTAGTACTTTGGCCAGGCCGCTAGCCTGTGCGTGAATTTGCGTCACGGGCTCGGTCAGCGCGTCGGGCAACACGCCGTGGGCAAAGCGCAGCGTGCCGTCTTGCCCTTCGCCTGCTGCGTTTTGGCCAGTCTGTGCCCACACCAAGTCCATCGCCATCCGCGCCAGCGTGGTGAGCGCGCCCTTGAGCTGGCTGGTGACGGTCTGCACATCTTCGCCTACGTGCAGTTGCAGCCGATTGGCAACCTCGTTCATGGTCTTAGGCAACTTGTCTAGCCAGCGCAGGTTAGACAAATCCATGGCGCTTGCAAACTGGTCTAGCGCCACCGCGGGCAGGTGGTGGCCCTCGTCAAACACCACTAGGCAGTTGTCTAGGTCGGGCAGCGTCTTCATGCCCAGGGACGACAACACCAGGTCGTGGTTGGCTACTATCACATTGGCCTCGGCCAACAGGGTGCGGGCGTTGTAATAGCTGCACTCTTTGTAGCGCGGGCAGTGGCGCGCGGTGCAGGTGTGGCGCTCGGCGGCCACGGCAGACCAGTCGCGCGGGTCAGGCGTGTCGGCCAGGGTGTCGCGGTCGCCATTCCACTTGGCGCTGGCTAAGAGGGTGGCCATGTGTTCATACAAGCGGGTGCGGCGTTCTTCTATTTCTTCTTGGGATGCGCTGGATAGTTTGGGGGCGGGCACATCGTCTTCAAACAAGTCATCTTCCGCCGCGCCACTGCCTGCAATGCGCTCTAGCTTGAGCTTGCACACATAGCGCCCGCGCCCCTTGGCCAGCGCAAATGCAAAAGGCTTGTCCATAGCCGCGGCCAGCGCGGGCAGGTCTTTGGTCATTAGCTGCTCTTGTAGCGCCACGGTAGCGGTGGAAACAAGCACGCGCGTTTTGCGCTCCAGCGCCATGGCAATGGCCGTGCTGGCATAGGCCGCGCTCTTGCCCACGCCCGTGCCTGCCTGAATTACCGCGATGGCTTTGGTGGGGTTGGGGTGCTCGCCCAGGTCGGCAGCGGCCAGAGTGTTGGCCACGCGTTGGGCCATGTCGTGCTGGCCGGGGCGCAGCCGAAAGCCGGGCGTGGCGGTGACTACGCGCTCAAACGCGGCAAGGGCGTGAAGGCTGAGGGTCTGCGCAGCAGCGGCGAGTGGCGCAGGGATATCGGGGGTCAAATGAGGTTCCAGAGAAGTTTGTTAGTGTGCGCGGGTTTTGATTGGGCTTGAATATACCGCGCCTTAGTCTACATACCTGTTTTACAGCTATTTGACTAATAACTGTAAAGCAGGTAAATTACAAATACCTGTATTAATGGTAATTTGCCGGCCCACTCATGAAACAAGTTTTATCTCTCTCCAATCAAGTAGGCCCTCTGTTGCAGTCTGCCCGCAAGTCTATGGGACTCACGCAAGCGCAGCTTGCTGCACGTCTGCATATTAGCCAAAGCCGCATGTCGGCCATGGAGCTGGACCCGGCGTCTATTCGGCTGGAGCAGTTGCTCACTCTGTGCGCCGCGCTGCATATTGAATTGGTAGCGCAAACCAAGACAGGGGCGCACACATCTTCGGCGAACGCCCCCACCACTCAAGCCCAGTGGTAAGCCATGGGGCGCAAATCATATTCACGCGCGCTCTCGGTCTGGGCCAATGGGCAGAGGGTGGGCGTGTGGACCATACCCACACGGGGCGACACAGAATTTAAGTACGACTCGCAGTGGATGAATTCACCCACGGGGCGGCCACTCTCCTTGTCATTGCCCTATACGGGAGAGCTTGCCCTCAAAGGCGAGCGGGTACGCAACTACTTTGACAACCTGCTGCCCGACAGCCAAGCCATTCGCAGCCGCATTGCTACCCGGTTTCAGATTGGCAGTACCGATGCCTTTGACCTACTGCAAGCCATTGGCCGCGACTGCGTGGGCGCGGTGCAGTTGCTGGGCGTGGATGACACGCCCACCAACATCGAACGCATTACCGCCACCCCTTTAACGGAAGACGAGATTGAGCAACTCTTGGTGCAAACTACCAGCACCGGTGTGCTTGCAGGCACGGACGACCCGCAAGACTTGCGCATCTCTTTGGCAGGCGCGCAAGAAAAAACAGCGCTGCTTTGGCACCAGGGCCAGTGGATGCGCCCGCATGGCTCCACTCCCACCACCCACATCTTCAAACTGCCCTTGGGGCTGGTGGGGCACCGCCAAGCGGATTTCAGCGCCTCGGCGGAAAACGAGTGGCTGTGCATGAACCTGCTGCAAGAGTTTGGCCTGCCCGTCGCCACCACTGCCTTGCTCAGGTTTGGCAAACAAAAAGTGCTGGGCGTGGAGCGGTTTGACCGCCAGTTTCACCCTAGTGGCCAATGGATCATGCGCTTGCCGCAAGAAGACTTTTGCCAGGCCCTTGGCCTGCCCCCGCACCTGAAGTACGAGAGCGACGGTGGCCCGGGGTTGGCCGATTTGGCTGGTGTGCTCAGCGGATCGGTGCAGCCAGAGCAAGACCTGGCCACCTTGCTCAAGGCGCAGTTGTTGTTCTGGATGCTGGCAGCCCCCGATGGGCACGCCAAAAACTTCAGCCTGCGCGTGCTGCCCCAGGGCCGCTACGCCTTGACACCGCTATACGACGTCATGTCCATCTGGCCCGTGCAGGGCAAGGGCGCAAACCAGTATTCCCGCTTCAAAACCAAAATGGCCATGGCGCTGGTGGGCAAGGGCAAGCACTACGTCGTTAATGACATACAGCGGCGCCATTTCAACGCCATCGCAGCCAGATACTTCCACCGCAGCGACGCAGAAGATTTGATAACGCAGGTGCTGGAGCGCACCCCGGGTGCCATAGACCGCGTGGCGGCCCGCTTGCCTGCAGGTTTTCCACAAGCGGTGGCACAGGCCCTATTCACGGGTCTGCGGCAGTCTGCTGCGGCGCTGCAGCGCATGCCAAGCTTTTAGCCATGCACAGCCGCCAGAGCAAACTATTGAACTGGGCGCTGCCCGCGGACGACCTGTGGCACGACCGCCACTACCGCCGCTTGTGGTTGTCCATCCTGCTCAGCTCTTTTAGCGCACAAATGACGGCCATTGCCTTGGCGCTGGTGGCTGCAGTGGTGCTGCAGGCCACGCCTGCGCAAATTGGCATGCTCACTGCGGCGAGCACGCTGCCTTATGTGCTTTTCTCGCTGCCCAGCGGGGTGTGGCTAGACCGCGTGCGCAAGCTGCCAGTGTATGTGGGTGGAGAAATTGTCATGGCGCTGGTGGTGCTGTGTGTGCCGCTGGCGTGGGCGCTGGGCTACCTGAGCATGGGGCTCATGTATGGGGTGGAGTTTGTACTGGGCTGCGTGGGGGTGGCGGGCGGCACTGCGGCGCAAATTGTGCTCACGCAAGTGGTGCCGCGTGACAAGCTGGTGCAGGGGCATGGCAAAAATGCACTGGCGGGCTCCCTATCGCAACTCACCGGCCCCGGCGCTGCGGGCTTGCTTATCAAGCTGGTGGGCGCGCCGCTGGCATTAGTGGCAAACGGGGTGCTGCTGCTGGCCAGCGTGGTGCTGCTGCGCGGGGTGCGTGCGGTGGAGCAGCCGCTGCCCTCTAGACAGCGGCACTTTGGGCGCGACTTGGCGGAAGGCATTCGCTTTGTGCTGGGCAACCGCGTGCTGCTCACGCTGGCCCTGCTGGTGGGGGCGTGGCAGGTGTGCCAGACCACCGCTATGGTGGGGCAAGTGCTGTTTGCTACCCGCGTGCTGGGCCTGAGCGAGGCGCAATACGGCCTGTGCTTTACCGCTGCGGGCTTGGGTACGGTGCTGGGCAGCACCATGGTGCACCGCTTGTCTGCGCGATTAGGGGCAGGGCAGTGCATGGCACTGGGCATTGCCATGAGCAGCGTTGGCTGGCTGCAGTTGGCAGTGGCGCCTGCGAATGGTTGGGGTGTGGCTGCCTTTGTGCTGATGCTGCTTTGCTTTAGCTTTGCTACCGTGTTGATCTTTAGCAACATGCTGGCACTACGCCAAGCCATTACGCCTGTGCCTCTCTTGGCCCGCATGACCAGCACCATGCGCTGGCTCACGCTGTTTCCGGCAGGGCCAGGGGCGCTGTTGGGGGGCTATGTGGGCGAATACGCAGGCTTGCGTTGGGCTATAGGGCTGGGGGGCGTGGGTGCTCTGGTGTTGGCACTGGTGGCATGGCGGGTTGGGTTAGGGCAAATGTCCCTCACTTTGGTCCCGCAAAAACAAAAGCCTGCTAGCAATAAAGTAGCAGGCTTTTGACCGCCGGTAAGGCTTGTTTTGGCTCCTCGACCTGGGCTCGAACCAGGGACCTACGGATTAACAGTCCGGCGCTCTACCGACTGAGCTATCGAGGAATGAAGCCTCAGATTATAGCGTGCTTTTTTAGGACTTTTGGCTTAAGTCTGGGCCTACGCCCAAAATCTTGTGCAGTTTGGTACTGGTGGTGGTGTATTGCAGCAGCACTTTTTCGCTGGGGCGAATGAGTGGCATCGCACCAAAGGCAGCCAGCACGCATTCGTGAAAGCCACACACGATGAGTTTCTTCTTTCCGGGGTAGGTGTTGATGTCGCCCACCGCAAAAATGCCTGGCACGCTGGTGGAAAATTTTTCGGTGTCTACCACCAGCTGTTTGCGCTCGAGCTCTAAGCCCCAGTGGGCAATGGGACCCAGTTTGGGCGAGAGGCCTTGAAAGACGAGCAGGGCATCTAGCGGCAGAGCGTGGGTCTGCGCATCAGGGCCAGTGACCCGCAGGGCACGCAGCACGCCTTGGGCCTCTTCAAAACCTGTGGGCTGCCCTACTACAAACTGCAACTTCCCGGCCGCTAGCAATGCACGAAAACGCGCTGTGCTGGCTGGGGTGGCTGTGAATGCATCGCGGCGGTGCACCACCGTCACGCTGCGGGCTTGAGGGGTGTTACACAGGCTTATGGCGCATTGCAGAGCGGCCTCGTTGTCACCCACAATGACGACGTTTTTTTGAGCATACACGTCAAGGTCTTGCACACCGTAGGCGAGTTGCTTGCCCGCAAAGGCTTCAATGCCTTCTAGCTGGAGTGTGCGAGGCTGAAAGGCCCCGACGCCTGCGGCAATAAAAATGGTTTTGGCAAGCAGCTGCGTGTGCTGCGACGTTTCCACCAAAAAGCGGCCATCGCTTTGCGGCTCCACGCTGGTGACCACCTGCCCAAAATGGAAGGTGGCACCCAAGGGTGCAATTTGTGTGAGCAGGTTTTGGGTGAGCTCCCGCCCGGTGCATACCGGAACTGCCGGTATGTCGTAAATGGGTTTGTCGGGGTACAGCTCTGCGCACTGGCCACCGGGGGTGGGCAGCGCGTCTATGACATGGGCTTTGACGTCCAGCAGCCCAAGCTGAAACACTTGGTACAAGCCCACGGGACCTGCGCCGATGACTAAGGCATCGGTCTCGATGCCTTGGGCCTGTGGCATTAGCGGATCAGCTGGGGCAGCTTGCCCACTTTGTCTTTCCACTCGTCAGCGTCCGGCAAGGGAGCCTTGCGCTTGGTGATGCTTTTCCAGGTGGATAGTTTGGCCAGCTCGGCGTTGAGTGCGGTCATGTGCAACTGGTCTTTGGGCACGTCTTCTTCGGCGTAGATGGCGTTGACCGGGCACTCGGGGATGCACACTGCGCAGTCGATGCACTCATCGGGGTCGATGGTCAAAAAGTTGGGGCCTTCGCGGAAGCAGTCCACGGGGCAAACGTCGACGCAATCGGTGTACTTGCACTTGATGCAGGCTTCTGTGACGGTATGGGTCATGTTGGTTTTAGGTACGAGAGAGTTTGACGGATTTTACAGGCTCAGCTAAGCAGCAAAGCGCCCGAGGTCTTGTGGCTGGCGGTGTCCACCAAAATCAGCGCGCCCAGCACGCGGCTTTGCGCATAGGGCAGCGCAGCAATGGGCTCTTGCAGCGCCAGCTCAATGTGGCCAATGGCGTTGGGGGCAATCTCGGTGGCGTCATGCTCTTGCAGGGTGTTGATGTCCAAGCTGTGCACGATGCGTTTGACCTTGGCCTTGATCCAGCGGTGGCCGTGCAGCGCCCAGTAGGTGCGGCCAGCAACCAGCGGTTCGTCGTCCATCCAGGCCACGGTGGCCTTGATTTCACGGGTGGTATCAAAGTGGCTTGGGGCATCGTTGGACGCAAGCAGCCAGTCGCCACGCGACACATCCACTTCGCGGTCTAGCGTAATGCCAGCGCCGTGACCTGCGCCTACGTTCTTGGGCACGCGGGCATGGTTTAGCACCTGGGCTACCTTGGCGGTTTGGCCGCTGGGCAGGATGGAGATGGTGTCGCCCGGCTGCACGCTGCCCGTGGCCACGCGGCCCCAGAACACACGGCGGCCTTGGGTGGTGTCCGCAGAGTTGTGGAACTTTTCTACCCACTGCACGGGGAAGGCAAAGGGCACATCGGTCTCGGCAGCCGTTACGGGCAGGGTTTCCAGCAGACTCAATAGGCTAGGGCCTGTGTAGCCGCACCAGCCAGCGTTGGCAGTCACCACGTTGTGGCCTTTGAGGGCCGACATGGGGATGGTGGCGGTCACATTGATGTTGGCTTGTGTGGCAAACGCTTGCAGCGCGGCGCTGATCTTGCCAAAGGCTGCTGTGGCGTCGTTGCCCAGCGCGTCGAGCTTGTTCACTGCAAAGATGATGCTGGGCACGCGCAGCAGGTTCACCAGCAGGCTATGGCGGCGGGTTTGGGGCAGCAGGTCTACCAAGCCGTCCACATTCCATTTGAGCTTGGTGGCGTCCACCAGCACTACGGCGGCGTGGGCGCTGCTGGCAGCGGTGACCATGTTGCGGGTGTATTGCTCGTGGCCGGGCGCGTCACCAATGATGAACTTGCGCGCCGGGGTGGCAAAGTAGCGGTAGGCCACGTCGATGGTGATGCCCTGCTCGCGCTCGGCACTCAGGCCGTCGGTGAACAGCGCAAGATCGGCCTCGCCGCTCTTAGACACATTGGCCAACTGGTCTTGCAGCACCGAGCGGCTGTCCACCAGCAGGCGGCCAATCAGGGTGCTCTTGCCATCGTCTACAGAGCCGCAAGTGATGAAGCGCAGTGCGGATGAGGTGTCGTTTGCGTCATTTGTCCCCGTGGAATTTGCAGGGGTAGCTATTAAAGTTGTAGCAGTCATCAGAAGTATCCGTCTTTCTTGCGCTTCTCCATGGAAGCCTCAGAGGTCTTGTCGTCCATGCGGGTAGCGCCGCGCTCGCTCACGTCGGCGGCCAGCGTTTCAATCACGATGTCGGCAGCGGTAGCGGCCAAGCTCTCTACCGGGCAGGTGCAGGTGATGTCGCCAACGGTGCGGAAACGCACGTCGCGGCTCTCAATCTTCTCGCCGTCCTTCGGCGGAGTCAGCTCGGTTACCGGCACCAGCAGGCCCTTGCGTTCCACCACATCACGTTTGTGGGTGTAGTACAGGCTTGGTAGCGCGATTTTTTCGCGCTCGATGTATTGCCACACGTCCAGCTCCGTCCAGTTGCTGATGGGGAACACGCGGAAGTGCTCGCCCGGCTGCAAGCGGGTGTTAAACAGCGTCCACAGCTCGGGGCGCTGGGCCTTGGGCTGCCATTGGCCAAAGCTGTCGCGGTGGGAGAAGATGCGCTCCTTGGCGCGGGCCTTTTCTTCGTCGCGGCGGGCACCGCCTATGAGCGCGTCAAAGCGGAATTCGTCGATGGCTTCCAAGAGCGTCACGGACTGATGCACGTTGCGCGATTCGCCTGGATGAGCCAAGCGCACGGTGCCGCGTTTCATGGAGTCTTCCACACTGCGCACGATGAGCTCTGCGCCCAACTCTTTGGCGCGGAAATCGCGGAAATCGGTCACCTCATGGAAGTTGTGGCCGGTGTCGATCATCAAGAGCGGGTAGGGAATGCGGCCCACGCCAAACGCTTTTTCCGCGCACTTGAGCATGACCAGCGAATCTTTGCCGCCCGAGAAGAGCAGGGTGGGGCGCTCAAACGCGGCGGCTACTTCGCGCAGGATGAAGATGGTTTCCTCTTCCAGCGCATCCAGATGCTGGTTAGAGAGGCGGTTGAAATGAGAGGTATCGGTCATTGCGTTCATGCTTTTGCGGTGTCGTGCGGTTCGGTGGCTTTAACGTGCAGGCCGCATTCTTTGGCGGCTTCGTCTTCCCACCACCAACGGCCTGAGCGGAAGTCTTCACCCAAGCTGATGGCGCGGGTGCAGGGCTCGCAGCCAATGCTGGGGAAAAACTGGTCGTGCAGTGGGTTGTAGGCCACTTTGTTTTCGCGGATGTAGTGCCACACGTCGCCCCAAGTCCAGTTGGCTAGGGGGTTGATCTTGGTGCGTTTCTCCGAGCCATCCACCAGCGGCACATCGGCGCGTGCGCCACTTTGCTCGCGGCGCAATCCGGTGATCCAAGCGTCTTTGCCTTTGAGTGCGCGCTCCAGCGGCTCCATCTTGCGGATGCCGCAGCAAGCCTTGCGCAGATCAATGCTTTTGTACATCGCATC
>JBIIYT010000319.1:0-3515 GCA_044346675.1 Rhodoferax sp.
ACATCACGCTGCCCATGGTGCTGCCTTTCATCATGCTTGCAGTGCTGTTTCGGGGTATTGAAAATTTCAAGATGTTTGAGTTGGTGAACCTGCTCACCTCCGGTGGCCCAGGTTCTGCAACAGAGCTGGCCTCCATCAACCTCAAACGCGAAGCGTTTGAGAAATGGCGCACTGGCTACTCATCGGCTTTTGCCATTATTTTGTTTGTGTCCGTATTTGGCATGGCCAATATGTACGTCAAAGCCCTTAACTACGTGAAGAGCCGCTAGGCGCTAAGGCACCATTGATATGACCCAAGGTATTAGCACCGCCAACTCGGTAGTAGAGCCCAGCGCCAGCAGCCGTTGGATTGCAGGAGTTCTTGTTTGCCTGTATGCATTGATCACGATCACCCCGCTTGCGTGGATTATTCTGACCAGTTTCAAAAGCCCGGCAGACGCCATTAGCTACCCGCCCAAGGTGTTGTTCGAGCCCACCACACAGGGCTACTGCAATTTGTTTACCACCCGTTCGCGCCAAACGCCCGAGTACATCGCATCGCTCCCACCGCCAACGAGCCAGTGCGAGGAGCTTGCGCGTGCAGACAACATGGCTGTGGCCGGCCCGTCCAACTACATACCGCGTTTTATCAATTCTCTCATTATTGCGGTGGGGTCTACCGTGCTGTCAGTTGGGTTTGGAGTGATGGCGGCCTATGCGTTCTCTCGCTTCAAGGTGCCCTTGAAGGACGACCTGCTCTTCTTTATCTTGTCCACCCGCATGATGCCCCCCATTGCAGTGGCCATTCCCATCTACCTGATGTACCGCGAGCTGGGTTTGTCAGACACCAGAGCGGGAATGATTCTGCTCTACACCGCAGTCAACATCTCTTTGGCGGTATGGTTGCTCAAGGGGTTCATAGATGAGATTCCGCGCGAGTACGAAGAGGCCGCCATGGTAGATGGCTACACACGTTTGCAGGCGTTTCGCAAGGTGGTGCTGCCGCAGGCCACCACAGGCATTGTGGCCACCGCAATTTTTTGTCTGATCTTTGCTTGGAACGAATATGCGTTTGCCGTCTTGCTCACGTCAGGCCAAGCCCAAACGGCACCCCCTTTCATTCCCATCATCATCGGTGAGGGTGGGCAAGACTGGCCAGCTGTAGCAGCTGGCACCACTTTGTTTTTGGTCCCCATTCTGGTTTTCACAGTTCTTTTGCGCAAGCACTTGCTGCGTGGCATCACGTTTGGTGCGGTTCGCAAATAGGCGCGTTTACTTATGTCTACTCCTTCTCTTCCAACATCTGAGTCCACAGCGCCAACACCGAATAGGTGGCCCAAGTGCTTGCGCCGTGGCGTTTTGGAACTGGTGGCCTGTCTGGTCATTGCATTGGGCCTTTTTATGATGCTGCAACCCTTTGCACTGGTGCTCTATACCTGGTCGTTCCTTACCACGCTGGCAGGTACCGTGATGTTCATGGTGGTCTCCAAGTTTCCAGAGTAGTCCACCATGGCCGAAATACGCGTACAGAACTTACATAAAGCCTTTGCCGAATTCACGGCGGTGCGAGATTCATCCTTCACCGTGCAAGACGGAGAGTTTTTCTGTTTGCTGGGGCCTTCGGGTTGCGGCAAGACCACCACCCTGCGCATGATTGCGGGGCTGGAGTTGCCCACCTCCGGTCAGATCTACCTGGGCAACGAAGACGTGACGTTCAAGCGGGCGTCTCAGCGTGACATTGCCTTTGTATTTCAGATGTTCGCCCTTTATCCGCACATGACCGTGCGGCAGAACATCGCGTTCCCTCTGGTATCGCAGGGCATGGCCCGCAAAGACCTACTTCAGCGCGTGCAGCAGGCGGCCCAAACACTTCACATCACGGCCTTGCTGGATAAGCCGGTATCGGGCCTCACCAGCGGAGACCGCCAACGTGTTGCTTTGGGGCGCGCCATCGTGCGCCAGCCCTTGGCCTTCATGATGGATGAGCCGCTAGGTGCCTTGGATGCCGAGTTTCGCGAGCTGATGTGTGAAGAGCTGCGCGCCTTGCACGAGCGCTTGGGCGCCACCACGGTGTACGTCACCCACGACCAGCGCGAAGCCATGTCGATGGCCGACAAGATTGCCATCATGAACCAAGGCGTTATCGAACAGCTAGGCGCACCGCAAGAAATCTATGAGCGACCTGCCAGCGTTTTTGTGGCTGACTTTATGGGCTCGCCCGCCATGAACTTTATTGAATTTTCAGGCTCCATTGCCCGCGGGGCGACCCATGTGGGCGTGGGTGGCGCAAACCTCGGCATCCCGGCGGTTTGCGAGCAGGTCACCGAGCGACCCCTTTTGTACGGTGTGCGCCCAGAGCATGTACTGCTGAACCCGCATGCAAGCTTTCGCGCCGAAGTGCTGGGGGTGGAGTACTTGGGAAACTGCCAAATTGCAACCCTTCAGACTGTGGCCGGAGGCACCATTCGCGCAAAGATTGGGGTGGACCTTGCAGCCCAGCGCGGCGACCATGTGGGCCTGGAGTTTGACACCAAGCAGGTGTCGCTGTTTGACAAGGCCAGTGGGCGCGCACTGCGCACGGCACGCGATGAGGCAGCTATGGACACCATTCAATTGCGAGGTGCCGCCCATGGCTGATTTGAGACTGGCAGGCATCTGCAAAACGTTTGACAAAAGCACCGCAGTGCATCCGATGGACATTGACGTTCGCAGTGGGGAGTTTGTGGTCTTGCTCGGCCCCAGTGGCGCTGGGAAAACCACGACCTTGCGTCTGGTGGCCGGGCTGGAGCAGCCCGATTCGGGGCGGGTCTGGATAGGCGGCAAAGACATGACCCATGTGGCCCCTGCACTGCGCGACGTGACTTTTGTGTTCCAGCAATACTCTTTGTATCCGCACATGAGCGTGTACGACAACTTGGCCTTCCCCTTGCGGTCTCCTTTAAGAAAAACCAGCGAGGCAGATGTTCATGCCAAAGTGATGGAGGTGGCGCGGGTGTTGCGCATGGAAGACAAACTGCAAAACCCCGCTACCAAACTCTCTGGCGGGCAAATGCAGCGCGTGGCTATCGGGCGCGCATTGGTGCGCAGGCCAGCGGTGTATCTGATGGACGAGCCCCTCTCGTCTTTGGACGCCAAACTGCGCAACGACCTGCGCCTGGAGCTCAAACGCATTCAGCAAGACAGTGGAGCCACCATGCTTTATGTAACGCACGACCAAGTGGAGGCGCTCACTTTGGCCTCCCGTATTGGTGTGTTGGACCATGGCCACTTGGTGCAGTTGGGTACGCCGCAGCAGGTGTATGAAAACCCGGCCTCTGTGGCGGTGGCAAGCAGGCTGGGCTCGCCACGGATTAACTTGCTCAAACGCTCGGCGCTGGGTTCATTGCCTGTTGCCGAAACGGTTGCCACCGTGGGTGTGCGTGCCGAGCATGTGAAGTTGCTCCCTCGCACCCAGCAAACCCCCAGTGATTTGCGGGCCACCGTACACCGGGTGGAGCGCTTGAGCGACCAGCACTTGGTGCACCTTGATTTGCCAC